>NZ_JBHVEE010000198.1:0-13364 GCF_042802415.1 Streptomyces sp. NPDC057486
GGTCCTCACCCGACCGGGGTGAGGACCACCGACAGCGTCGTTTCTGTGAGGTCCGCGTCCGTGGCAGGCCCGACGCTCCACGGCCGGCTGTGCGACGACGCCGGCCGGCGTGCGCCTTCCGGCGTTCGGACCGATGGCTTCACGCTCACCCGGCGGCCCGGGGACGACTGCGGAAAACGGGTGGCAAGCAGTGATGTGACCCACAGGGTTTGCGCGCCTGACCGATGATCCGAATGTGCGGTACGGGCCGACGCGGTCCGTCCGCACCCTCCCGGGTCGTCACTCCACGATCAGGACGATCTTGCCGGTGGTGCGGCCGGTCTCACCCAGCGCGTGGGCCTTGGCCGCGTCCGCGAGGGGAAAGGTGGCCTCGACGTGGGCGCGGAGAGAGCCGGCCTCGACGAGTTCGGCGATGGCGCTCATGCCCGCGTGGTCGGACTCGACCAGGAGGGTTTCGACGCGGATGCCCGACTCGGCGGCCTTCGCCGCCTCCTGGGGTGAGCCACCGCCCAGGAGGGAGACGAGGATGCCGCCGCGGCGCAGGACGTCGAGGGAGCGGGCGCGGGTCTCGCCGGAGAGGGGGTCGAGGACCATGTCGACGTCCTGGACGGCATCGGCGAAGTCGACGGTGCGGTAGTCGATGACTTCGTCCGCGCCGAGCCCGCGTACGAAGTCGTGCTTGGGCGCGCTCGCGGTGCCGATCACGTACGCGCCACGTGACTTGGCGATCTGGACGGCGAGGTGGCCCACGCCGCCGGCGGCGGCGTGGATGAGGACCCGCCGGCCGGGCCGGACTTCGGCGGTGTCGACGAGTGCCTGGTAGGCGGTGAGGGCGGCGAGGGGGAGTGCTCCGGCCTGGACGTGATCGATGCCGGCCGGCTTGTGGGCGAATGCGCGGGCGGGACCGGTCACGTACTCGGCGTGGGAGCCGACGCCGTACGGGTAGGGCAGCATGCCGAAGACCTCGTCGCCCGGCTTGAAGAGGGTGACCCCGTAACCGACGGCCTCGACGACCCCCGAGACGTCCCAGCCGAGCACGAGCGGAAGCCGGTCCAGGAACAGGCCGTTCGCCCGGTGCTTCCAGTCGGTGGGGTTGACGCCGGCGGCACGGACGGCGACCAGGATCTGACTCGGGCCGGGGACGGGCCTGGGAATCCGTACTTCCCTGAGCACGTCGGGGGTTCCGTGAACGTCCTGGCTGATCGCGCGCATGGTGGCCTGGTTCGTGTCGTTCGTCATGGGGCAAGCGTGACCGGTTTCGCCGTTTCCTACCATGGCATGATTGCCATCTTTCGACGGGATTCTGCCAATGGGAAACGTGCACCGTGTCGTCGTGCTGGCCCTGGACGGGGTGTACCCGTTCGAACTGGGCATACCGAGCCGGGTCTTCGGGGCCGCGGAGGGCCGGTACGAGGTCCTCACCTGCACCGTCGACGGCCGTTCGGTGCGTACCAACTCCGACTTCTCGGTCGGTGTCGAGCACGGCCCGGAGATTCTGGGCACGGCCGACACCGTCGTCATCCCGCCCTTCGACACCTCCCGCATCACGAGGGAGGCGCCCGCGGCCGTTGTTGCGGCCCTCGGGTCCATGGCACCCGGCACGCGCATCGTGTCGATCTGCACAGGAGCCTTCGTGCTCGCGGCCACCGGGATGCTCGATCACCGGCCGGCCACCACGCACTGGGCGCTCGCGAAGGTCTTCCGTGACTGGTTCCCCCAGGTGGAACTGGACCCGGACGTCCTGTTCATCGACGACGGGGACGTGCTGACCTCCGCGGGCGCCGCTTCCGGGGTCGATGTCTGCCTGCATCTCGTGCGCAAGGACCACGGCAGCCAGGTCGCCAACCGGGTGGCACGTATGTGTGTCGTCCCGCCCTGGAGGGACGGGGGACAGGCGCAGTACATCGAGCAGCCGGTCCCCGAGCCGTCCGCCAACGGAACGGCCGCCACCCGTCAGTGGGCCCTGGAACACCTTCACGAGCCCTTGAGCCTGGCGGAACTGGCCGACCGCGCCCGGATGAGCCTGCGCACCTTCGCCCGCCGTTTCGACGAAGAGGTGGGCATGAGCCCGGGAAAGTGGCTCATCCAGCAGCGAGTCGGGCGGGCGCGCCAGCTGCTCGAATCGAGTGACCTGTCGGTGGACGAGATCGCCGGACAGGTCGGCTTCGCCACGGGTACCTCGCTGCGCCAGCACCTGCACGCAGCGATCGGCGTCTCGCCCCTCGCCTACCGGCGCACCTTCCGGGGCGCAAGGCGCGCAGGGGACTGACATGCCGCCGCAGATCGGCCGGGTGGGCGACGGGACCACCGGACTGCGCGCGGGCCGGCGACCTTCCCGCCGGCTCGGGAGTGTCGGTCGCCAGGGGCGCTCAGGTGTGCCATGTGCCGTGGCCGCCAGGTGGCGGCGGCCACCGCCCCGTGTGCGGTGCCGCCGTCATTCGCCTCGCCAGATGTTGTCGAAGGCCGCATCCTCGATGGCTCGCCGTTGCCGCACGGCCTCCAGCTCCATCAACGCGTCATTGACGGCGGCCAGCACTGTCACCACCGGGTCGTCGGCCGTGGTCGGGAAGTCCCCGGTCCACTCGTCCCGGATCCCGATGGCTGCCGCAAGGGCGGCGAGGACAGGTTCGTCCGATGTCCAGCGATTCGCCGCGGCGCGGCGGGCGGGCGAATCGACCAGCACCGTCCGACCGCTCCGGAAGGGCATCCCGCGACGGGGCTGCCGAGTGAGCTGCCCCTCCGCCTCGAGCGCGGCCAGATAGGCCGCGGACAGGCCGCGGCCTCTGCGCCACAGCCAGTCGTCGACCGACTCGTACGGCGCCTCCCGGATCAGCGACGCCGCAGCCTCGTCCAGCAGGTGATCGGCTATGGGAGGCCGGAGGCCCGGCACGATCCGATCGCCGTCCAGTCTGATGGCCTCGGCACCGAGGAGGTCGATCATCTCGGCCCCCGCGAGCGCGAGTGACAGGTCGCCCTGCTCCACAGGGCGACCTGACCCCATGTCCATGACTGCGATCGAGAGGTCCCGCGGTGTGGTCATGAAGGGCTCCACGTCAGAGGCATCGGTGGCGAGGCGTCGCCGAGCGGCTGGTCCGGCACCCGATGTGACGCCGGGCGGCAAGGTCGGCTGCCGTTGTCGGTGGCCGCCGCGATCGCTGCGCGGATCTGCTGCGCGCAGCGGGCGGGCGGGAAGTCCGGCCGGTGCTGTCCATCGGGATCAGGTCACTGATGGTGTGGTCGGTGTATGGGGAAAGGACCTTCCTGCCCGTCGCCGAGCATTCCCGGTATCGAGCTTACGGAGCGAGGGCGGCAGCTGCATCCTGCGTCCGCCCCACCGTGCCCCCTCGACCGCCGGCTGGAACTCCGGCCGCGTCGGCCCTTCAGCGCCTCAGTCGGTACGTCCGAGTGACGTGGGCGGCCCTCAGCGCAGTAGGGCGCGCTCCGGCCGACTGCCGCGCCCGGTCGCACCACCGGTGCCGAAGCGCGCCGGCTGTCGCCTGCGCGGTTCGCTGCCACCGGGACCCTTCCTCAGCCCAAGGGTTGTCCCGCAACCCCTGGCTGTCGTCGTGCGCCCGCCGGGGATTACGGGGCAGCCCTCAGGGTGATCCGGGCGGCAACCGGCAGGTGGTCGCTGCCGGTGGCGGGCAGGGTGCGGATGTGGGCGACGGTCGCCGAGCGGGCCATGACCTGGTCGATCCGGGCCAGCGGGAAGGCGGCGGGGAAGCTGAAGGCGAAGCCGCGTTCCGCTCCGTTCATCCGTGAAGTGAGCGGGGCCAGCCCGCGGTCGTCGACCGTGCCGTTCAGGTCCCCCAGCAGGATCACCGTTCTCAGCTTCTCGGCAGCGACGGCCTTGCCCAGCAGGCCGGCGCTCTCGTCGCGCCAGGAGGATGCGAGGCCGCTCGCCCGGAATCGGATCGAGGGCAGGTGCGCGACGTACGCCGCGATCTCCCCGTGCGGCGTGTGGACCACCGTCCGCAGCCCGCGACTCCAGGCCTCCGTGATCCCCTGGGGTTTGATGTCCAGCAGCCGGGTGTCGGTCAGTGGATACCTCGACCAGAGTCCGACAGTGCCCTGGACCACGTGGTGCGGGTAGTCCGGGGCGAGGGTCTTCTCGTAGACCGGCAGCGCCGGGGGCACCAGCTCCTCCAGGGCGATGACATCGGGCTCGGCGTCGGCCAGGGCGCGGGCCGTGCCCGCCGGGTCGGTGTTCTCGTCGCTGACGTTGTGCTGCACCACGACCAGGTCGTGCCCGCCGGGCTTCGCCCCGGGCAGGAGCAGCCCGCCGAAGAGGTGCATCCAGGCCGCCACGGGTATCAGCAGGGCCACCACCGCGGTGGCCGAACGGCGCAGCAGCGCCCCGCCGAGCAGCACCACGACCGCCAGGCCGAGCCAAGGCAGGAACGCTTCCAGCAGACTGCCCAGGCGGCCCACGGAGTTGGGGACGGCCCGGTGGAACGCCAGTAGCCCGGCCGTCAGCACCGCGAGTGCGGCGATCGCCCGCCCCCGCGTCCAGGCCGACCGGACCCTCGCTTCCTCGCCCGGAGCGCGGCGCCCCGCCCGGCGCCGCGCCCACCGGGGCGCTGCTGCCTTCACCGTGGCACCGCTGTTCGCCCGCGCCTGCTCCGTCATGGCTTCCCCTCCACGTGACCTCGCCCCCCAAGACGAGCCGGCGGGTGAATCAGTTTCTCGGTGTCGATGAGTGGGCGACGCGCAAGGGCCGTAACCACGGGACCGGGGTGGATGGCGAGCCACGTCGGCCGGTGTACCGGTTGCCCGACCGGGAGACTTCGAGCCCGGCCGCACGGCCGGCCGACAGGCCGGGGACCGAGGCCGTATGCCGTGAATGCGCACCGTTCTCCACCACCTGCACCGCCCGCAGGAGCGCCGCGGGCGGTGCAGGTGTCGGACTATTGGGATATGTGGCACAACCTGAGCGAAGGTGCCGAGCGGAGCGTCGCCCGGCGCCGCGCCCGCCTGTCCGTCCGAGGTGGGCTACGACCGGGGCGGCCGCACATCGCCGCGCGCCGAGGCTTTGCATAAAAGTTCGGCGATGCGTATAGTCATGCCATCGATGAGGAGGATTCCGATGGCGGTACGTGCAGCAGTGGCAGGGGCGAGCGGGTATGCCGGCGGGGAGCTGCTCCGTCTGCTGCTCGTTCACCCCGAGGTGGAGATCGGTGCTCTCACCGGCAATACCAACGCCGGCCAGAAGCTCGGCGCGCTGCAACCGCATCTGCGACCGCTCGCCGACCGGGTGCTCCAGCCGACCACGCCCGAGGTCCTCGCCGGGCACGACGTCGTCTTTCTCGCCCTGCCGCACGGGCAGTCCGCCGCCGTCGCCGAGCAGCTCGGTGACGAGGTGCTCGTCGTCGACATGGGCGCCGACTTCCGGCTGAAGGACGCCGCCGACTGGGAGAAGTTCTACGCGTCGCCGCACGCCGGGACCTGGCCCTACGGTCTGCCCGAGCTTCCCGGTGCCCGTGCCGCGCTGGCGGGTTCCAAGCGGATCGCGGTGCCCGGCTGCTACCCGACGGCCGTCTCCCTCGCGCTGTTCCCGGCGTACGCGGCCCAGCTCGCCGAGCCCGAGGCCGTCGTCGTCGCCGCGTCCGGTACCTCCGGGGCGGGCAAGGCGGCCAAGCCGCACCTGCTCGGCTCCGAGGTGATGGGCAACATGTCGCCGTACGGCGTCGGCGGTGTCCACCGGCACACGCCCGAGATGATCCAGAACCTCAGCGCCGCCGCCGGCGAGCCGGTCACGGTTTCCTTCACGCCGACCCTCGCGCCCATGCCCCGCGGCATCCTCGCCACGTGCAGCGCGAAGGCGAAGCCGGGTGTGACCGCCGAGTCCGTGCGTACCGCCTATGACAAGGCCTTCGCGGACGAGCCGTTCGTCGACCTCCTTCCCGAGGGGCAGTGGCCCGCCACCGCGTCCGTGTACGGCTCCAACGCCGTGCAGATCCAGGTCGCGTACGACGAGGCAGCCGGCCGGATCGTCGTCATCAGCGCCATCGACAACCTTGCCAAGGGCACCGCGGGCGGCGCCCTGCAGAGCATGAACATCGCCCTCGGACTTCCCGAGGACACAGGTCTTTCCACGATCGGAGTGGCACCGTGAGCGTCACGGCAGCACAGGGGTTCTCGGCGGCGGGTATCGCCGCGGGAATCAAGGAGAGCGGTAACCCGGACCTGGCCCTCGTGGTCAACAACGGCCCGCGTCGCGCCGCCGCGGGAGTCTTCACCTCCAACCGCGTCAAGGCCGCCCCCGTCCTCTGGTCGGAGCAGGTCCTCAAGGGCGGCGAGGTCACCGCCGTCGTCCTCAACTCCGGTGGCGCCAACGCCTGTACGGGCCCGCAGGGCTTCCAGGACACGCACGCCACCGCCGAGAAGGCCGCCGAGGTCCTCATCGGTCACAGTGCCGGTGAGATCGCCGTCGCCTCGACCGGGCTGATCGGCACGCTGCTCCCGATGGACAAGCTGCTGCCCGGCATCGAGACCGCCGCCGCTGCGCTCAGCGAGCACGGGGGCGAGAAGGCCGCCATCGCGATCAAGACCACGGACACGGTCCACAAGACCGCAGTCGCGGGCGGCGAGGGCTGGACCGTCGGCGGCATGGCCAAGGGTGCGGGCATGCTCGCACCGGGGCTCGCCACGATGCTGGTCGTCCTCACCACCGACGCCGACGTCGACGCCGCCGGTCTCGACTCCGCGCTGCGCGCCGCGACCCGCACCACCTTCGACCGGGTCGACTCCGACGGCTGCATGTCGACGAACGACACCGTGCTGCTGCTGGCCTCCGGTGCCAGCGGGATCACCCCGGAGCAGGGCGAGTTCGCGGAGGCCGTACGGGTCGTCTGCGCCGACCTGGCCCGGCAGCTGATCGGGGACGCCGAGGGTGCCTCCAAGGACATCCGGATCGAGGTCATCAATGCGGCGACCGAGGACGACGCCGTCGAGGTGGGCCGTTCCATCGCGCGCAACAATCTCCTCAAGTGCGCCATCCACGGGGAGGACCCCAACTGGGGCCGGGTCCTCTCGGCGATCGGCACGACGAAGGCCGCCTTCGAGCCCGACCAGCTCAATGTCGCCATCAACGGCGTCTGGGTCTGCAAGAACGGCGGGGTCGGCGAGGACCGCGACCTCGTCGACATGCGCTACCGCGAGGTGACGATCACCGCCGACCTCGCCGCAGGCACCGAGTCGGCCGTCATCTGGGCCAACGACCTCACCGCGGACTACGTCCACGAGAACAGCGCGTACAGCTCATGAGCGCCGCGAGGAAGCACACCGCACTGCCGAAGGCGCAGATCCTCATCGAGGCGCTGCCCTGGCTGACCCGGCACAACGGCAAGACCGTCGTCATCAAATTCGGCGGCAACGCCATGATCGACGAGGAGCTGAAGGCGGCCTTCGCGCAGGACGTCGTCTTCCTGCGGCAGGCCGGCCTCAAGCCCGTCGTCGTGCACGGCGGCGGCCCGCAGATCAGCGCCCAGCTCGACAAGCAGGGCCTGGTCAGCGAGTTCAAGGCCGGGCTGCGTGTCACCACGCCCGAGGCGATGGACGTCGTACGGATGGTGCTGGCCGGGCAGGTCCAGCGCGAGCTCGTCGGCCTGCTCAACCAGCACGGCCCGCTCGCCGTCGGCATGACCGGTGAGGACGCGCACACCATCACCGCCACCCAGCACCGGCCCACCATCGAGGGCGAGCTCGTCGACATCGGCCGGGTCGGCGAGATCACCGCCATCGACACCGGGGCCATCCAGGCGCTGCTGGACGACGGCCGGATCCCGGTCATCTCCTCCATCGCCCGCTCCGCCGACGACAACCACGTCTACAACGTCAACGCCGACACCGCGGCCGCCGCACTCGCCGCCGCGCTGAACGCCGAGACGCTGATGGTCCTCACCGACGTCGAGGGTCTCTACGAGGACTGGCCCAACAGCGACGACGTGATCAGCCGGCTCACCGCCGGCGAGCTGGAGAAGCTGCTGCCGGAGCTGTCCAGCGGCATGGTCCCGAAGATGCAGGGCTGTCTGCACGCCGTGCGCAACGGCGTCGAGACCGCCCGTGTCATTGACGGCCGGGTCCAGCACTCGATCCTGCTGGAGATCTTCACCGACGAAGGAATCGGCACGATGGTCGTGCCCGACGCACAGCCAGGAACATTCGCACAGCCGGGGACAGAGGGGGAAGCATGACCAACGCCGAGCTTTCACAGCGGTGGCAGGGCTCGCTCATGGACAACTACGGCACCCCGCAGCTCTCCCTGGTCCGCGGCGAAGGCGCCCGCGTGTGGGACGCCGACGGCACCGAGTACCTCGACTTCGTCGGCGGTATCGCGGTGAACGCGCTGGGCCACGCCCACCCCGCCGTCGTCGGGGCCGTCTCCGCCCAGATCGCGTCCCTCGGGCATGTCTCCAACCTCTTCATCGCCGAACCCCCCGTCGCCCTCGCCGAACGGCTTCTGCATCTCTTCGGACGGACCGGCCGGGTCTACTTCTCCAACTCGGGCGCCGAGGCCAACGAAGCCGCCTTCAAGATCGGCAGGCTGACCGGGCGGACCCATATGGTCGCCACCGACGGCGGCTTCCACGGACGGACCATGGGGGCCCTCGCCCTCACCGGCCAGCCCGGGAAGCGCGAGCCGTTCCTCCCGCTGCCCGGCGACGTCACGCATGTCCCGTACGGGGACGCGGAGGCCCTCCGCGCCGCGGTGACCACCGAGACCGCGCTGGTCGTCATCGAACCCATCCAGGGCGAGAACGGTGTGGTCGTCCCGCCCAAGGGTTACCTGGAGGCCGCCCGGGAGATCACCCGGGCCACCGGCACCCTGCTCGTTCTCGATGAGGTGCAGACCGGTATCGGCCGGTGCGGCCACTGGTTCGAGCACCAGGCCCACCAGAGCATCGAGCCCGACATCGTCACCCTCGCCAAGGGCCTGGGCGGCGGGCTGCCGATCGGCGCCACCGTCGCCTTCGGCGCCACGGCGGACCTGCTGAAGCCCGGTCAGCACGGCACGACGTTCGGCGGCAACCCGATCGCCTGCGCCGCCGGTCTCGCCGTGCTGGACACCCTCGCCGCCGATGGCGCACTGGATCGGGTGAAGCGGCTCGGCGAGCGGATCCGGGAGGGTGTCGAGGGGTTGGGGCACCCGTTGGTCTCCCACGTCCGCGGCTCCGGACTGCTCCTGGGTATCGTGCTCACCGAGCCCCTCGCACCCCAGGTGCAGCAGGCGGCTCAGGGAGCCGGACTTCTGGTGAACGCGCCCGCCCCCGATGTCGTGCGGCTGATGCCGCCGCTGATCATCGGTGACGCGGAGGTGGACGCGTTCCTCGAGGCACTGCCCGGCGCTCTCGACGCGGCACACGGGCACAAACCATCAGGAGAGAAGCGCTCCGGAGAATGAGGCGACGACGATGACCGAGGCGCAGGAATCCGAGTACGGCGGGCAGTCCGTGCCGCAGACCCGCACGGCACGCCACCGCCGGATCGTGGACATCCTGAACCGGCTGCCGGTGCGCTCGCAGAGCCAGCTGGCCAAGCTCCTCGCCGACGACGGGCTGAGCGTCACCCAGGCGACGCTCTCCCGCGACCTGGACGAGCTGGGCGCGGTGAAGATCCGTAACACCGGCGGCGAGCTGATCTACGCGGTACCGAGCGAGGGCGGTTTCCGCACCCCGCAGGCGCCGCTCGGCGAGTCGGCCAAGGAGGAGCGGATGCGGCGCCTCTCCGCCGAACTGCTCATTTCGGCGGAGGCGTCGGCCAACCTCGTGGTGCTGCGTACGCCTCCGGGCGCGGCCCAGTTCCTGGCCTCGGCCATCGACCAGGCCGAGCTGCAGGACATCCTCGGCACGATCGCGGGCGACGACACGTTGATGCTGATCAGTCGTGACCCGGCGGGCGGTCAGGCACTCGCCGACCATCTGCTGCGGCTGGCGCAGAACGGCCGCTGAGCCCGCGCGGGCTCTTCCTTCCGGATCGGGACGGACCCTGAGCGTCCGGACCGACCCGGGAGAGGGGTCCCGGGCGCCCGGATCAGTAGCGGGTGATCGCGGTCGGGCCCGAACGGGTCCCGATTGCGATGTGCGGCCGGCGGTCCGGGTCCGCCCAGGCGAGGATCCGGTCCATCGCGGCCGCCGGTACGGAGACACAGCCGGCGGTCGCCCCGTCCCCGTTCACATGCAGAAATATGCCCGCACCCCGCCCGCGTACCGGTCGGTCGTAGTTGAATCCGACCACCAGTGCGCGGGCGTACTGCGTCCCGTACGCGATCAGGTGCTCGGCCTCGCCCGCCCGGCAGTCAGCGGGCAGCGGCTCCACCCAGCGGTTGTAGCGGGAGGCCTCGTTGTCCTGGCACCACCACGACCGGTCACCGACCCGGCGGTACGGGTAGGCGGTCCCGGCCGGGGCCGCCTTGATCCCGAAGGCGTACGGCAGGTCGTACAGACCGGTGGGCGTGGTGTTCGTGCCCTGGACCCGCTGCTTCCCCTCCGCCAGTCCCTTCGCCCCGAACCGGGCCGACGCCGACCCCATCCGTACCCACTGCCCGGACCGCAGGTTCCACCAGCTCACCGTCCCCGTGGTGGATCCGGTGCCGGGGGCCTCGGCGGTGATCAGCTGCGTGCCGCCGCCCGTGTCGGCCATCCGCTCCGGCAGCGGCGGCGTGGCGGCGGGCCGCGCCGCCACCGAACCCGTGAGGGCGAGCAGAACCGAACCGGTCACCAGTGATATGCGCATGTCCCGGACCGTAGACGCGACGCCGCCGGTCCGCCCCCCGGGCCTGCTCCGTACGGACCAATGCCCGGCGGATCATTCCGCGGCGGGCATGCCCGGCAGCGGGAGCGGCAGCCCCGGGAGGCCGTCGATGCTGGTGGCGACGTGCTCCTTCTTCTCGAAGTACTCGCTGAGCGAGGCGTCGTCCTCGCGTGCGAAGCGCTGCGCGTGGAGCGGCCGGTCCTCGTCGTAGGACATGAAAGGCACGGCGTATCCGCAGGTGTCCCGGATCAGCTCGGCCGTCACCACGACGATCGCGCGCAACCCGTGCGGTGTGGGGTCGACGCCGGGAAAGTGGTCGAGCAGGCCGGTGAATCGTGGGTCGTCGCGGAAGACGGGCTCGCCCCGGCCGTGCACCCGCACGATGTTGGGCGGTCCCTGGAAGGCACACCACATGAGGGTGATACGGCCGTTCTCGCGGAGATGCGCCACGGTCTCCGCGTTGCTCCCGGCGAAGTCCAGATAGGCCACGGTCCGCTCGTCGACGACCGCGAAGGATCCGCTGACGCCCTTGGGGGAGAGGTTGACCGTGCCGTTCCCGTCGAGGGGCGCGGTCGCCGTGAAGAAGATGTGCTGCTCTTCGATGAAGGTTCTGAGCCGTCCGTCGATACGTTCGTACGTCTTTCCCATGAGGCGATTATCGGTGCCAATGCGGCGCCCGGCAGGGGCATTTCAGCCGGTGGGACGCCGCTGGCGGACCGTCGCGCGGAGGTGGGCTCGCAACAGTCGCTCGGCCGCCACGCGCAGCGCACGCGGTCGGTCCGCCCCGGTCCTGACGAGCAGCCACTCGTGCGGTATCCGGTCGGCGTCCGGCAGCAGAGCCTGCGTCACCGCCCGGACGGTAGAGGGCCGCACGGTGTCCGGGCCCGGCATTTACGGTCCGGGATCGAACGTTCGGGTGGACCGTTCACCAGCGGCTTTGACAAACCATACGGAGCTCTGCATAGTTATACCTACAGAGATTGCACCGTGTCGAAGATCGCCGCGCAGCGCGATCTGCAGGCGTAGCCTGACGACCTGGCCTGACGCCCACCCGTTTACGTCACCGCCTCCCCGTTTCCTCCACGGCGGGGAGGCGGTCGCACATCCATCCCCTGGCATTTCCGAGGAGCACGCAGTGAGCAACGGCACCGGCAACAGCGACGTACGCCTCTGGGGCGGCCGTTTCGCCGACGGTCCGGCCGAGGCGCTGGCCAAGCTGTCCGCCTCCGTCCACTTCGACTGGCGGCTCGCGCCGTACGACATCGCCGGCTCCCGCGCCCACGCGCGTGTCCTCCACAAGGCGGGCCTGCTCACCGCGGACGAACTGACCCGCATGATCGCCGGGCTCGACCAGCTCGAAGCCGATGTCGCCGACGGAACCTTCACCGGCACCATCGCCGACGAGGACGTCCACACCGCGCTGGAGCGCGGCCTGCTGGAGCGCCTCGGCAAGGACCTCGGCGGCAAGCTGCGCGCCGGCCGGTCCCGCAACGACCAGGTCGCCACGCTCTTCCGGATGTATCTGCGCGACCACGCCCGGATCATCGGCGGCCTGATCGCCGAGTTCCAGGACGCCCTGGTCGGTCTCGCCGAGGCGCATGCGGATGTCGCCATGCCGGGCCGTACGCATCTGCAGCACGCCCAGCCCGTCCTCTTCGCCCACCACGTCCTGGCCCATGTGCAGACCCTGTCCCGGGACGCCGAGCGGCTGCGGCAGTGGGACGAGCGTACGGCCGTCTCCCCGTACGGCTCCGGCGCACTCGCCGGTTCGTCCCTGGGGCTCGACCCGGAGGCGGTCGCCGCCGACCTCGGCTTCGAGCACGGTTCCGTCGCCAACTCCATCGACGGCACCGCCTCCCGCGACTTCGTCGCCGAGTTTGCGTTCATCACGGCGATGATCGGCGTCAACCTCTCCCGGATCGCGGAGGAGGTCATCATCTGGAACACGAAGGAGTTCTCCTTCGTCACGCTCCACGACGCCTTCTCCACCGGCTCGTCGATCATGCCGCAGAAGAAGAACCCGGACATCGCCGAGCTGGCCCGCGGCAAGTCCGGGCGGCTCATCGGCAACCTGACGGGCCTGATGGCCACGCTGAAGGCCCTCCCGCTCGCGTACAACCGCGACCTCCAGGAGGACAAGGAGCCCGTCTTCGACTCCTGCGACCAGCTCGAGGTCCTGCTGCCGGCCTTCACCGGCATGATGGCCACGCTCACCGTCAACCGGGAACGGATGGAGGAGCTCGCACCGGCCGGCTTCTCGCTCGCCACCGACATCGCCGAATGGCTGGTCAAGCAGGGCGTCCCGTTCCGTGTCGCGCACGAGGTCGCCGGCGAATGCGTCAAGGAGTGCGAGCAGCAGGGCATCGAGCTCGACGAGCTCACCGACGCCCAGTTCGCGAAGATCTCCGGGCACCTCACCCCCGAGGTCCGCACGGTCCTCAGCGTGCCGGGCGCGCTGGCCTCCCGCAACGGCCGCGGTGGCACGGCCCCGTCGGCCGTCGCCGTCCAGCTCACCGAGGTCAAGGCCGACCTCGCCGTCCAGCACGCATGGGCGACCGCGAAGAACTGACAGCGGCCGGACGCAGGCGACGAGGCGGGGAGCGGTTGTGCGC
>NZ_JBHVEE010000199.1:0-12862 GCF_042802415.1 Streptomyces sp. NPDC057486
GAGGTCCTCGCGAAGGTCAGGCTCGTCGCGACCAACGTGAAGAAACTCGTCAATAACAACTCGAACTGACATGGACAGGATCACGAGACACTAGGTCGTGTGTCGGAAGTCCCGTCGTCCGCCCGAAGGGTGGGCCCGGCGGCGTCCGGTGCGTGCGATCACAAGGCGGAGGGTCGCCCTCGTACTTGACGTACTCGGGCGAACCCGACAACGCGGCGAGCGTGCGTGCCGGACGGAACTTCCGACACGCGCCCCAGGGTTGTCCGGTCGGCACGCCGCTCCCGAAAAACTGGGAATTCTTATAGCGCTTGGGCGATGAGCGGCCGAATGGCCGACATCACTGGGACCGTGGGGGCAGCCGTTCACCGGCGTCGGGTCGCGGGGGCTTGTTCCGCCTGCCTTCACCGGGGCAGCGTGGGCGCTTTCGTGCAAACGGAATGAGACGTTCAGTGCGAGGAGAAGAAGTGACATCAGCCTGGTCGCCCGGTCGCCGCGCAAAGTGCGTCAGCGTTGTGGCTGCGGGTGTTTTTCTGTGCATGGGAACGGTGGTCGCCCCGGGATACGCCAAGGACGCGGGCACCGTCGTGAATGCCGGAAGTGAAAATGCCGTGAACGGCAGTTATCTGGTGCTGTTCGAGGAGGGGGCGCGCCAGGACGTCGTCGCGGAATACGGCCTGCGGGTGCGGGAGAGATACGACAGCGCGCTGCACGGGGTGCTGGTCGAGGGGAGCGCGGCGCAGGCCGGGCGACTGGCGGCCGATCCGGCGGTGAAACGGGTGGAGCAGAACACCCTGGTGGGGCGGCCTGCCCGGCCGAGATCGACGCAGTCGGCCCCGTCGTCCTGCGGGCTCGACAGGATCGACCAGCGCTCGCTTCCGCTCGACGGTTCCTACGCCTACCCACCGCGTGCGGCGAACGGCGTGGATGTCTATGTGATCGACACCGGCATCGACTACAGCCATCCCGATCTCCGCCCGCGCGCCCGGCCCGGTTTCGACGCCTTCGGCGGGGACGGCAGTGACGGGCACGGCAACGGCACCTACATGGCCGGAATCATCGGCGGCACCGAACACGGAGTGGCCAAGAAGGCCACGCTGATCTCGGTGAAGGTGCTCGACGCCCAGGGCGGCGGCACCCTCGCCGGGGTGGTGGCCGGCATCGACTGGGTCACCGCGCACGCCAAGGGGCCTTCGGTGGCCAATTTCGTCATCGGCGCCCCCGCCAGCGAGGTGCTCGACGAAGCGGTGCGCAACTCGATAGCCGCCGGTGTCACGTACGCGATGTCGGCGGGCGCCAGCTCCGACGACGTGGCCAACTCCTCCCCGGCGCGGGTGGCCGAGGCCATCACCGTGGGTTCCTCGGACTGCGCCGACCGGGTCGCCTCGTTCAGCAACTACGGTGAGGGGCTGGACCTTTATGCCCCGGGCGTCGACATCACCTCCACCTGGCCCGGCGGGGGGACGTTCACCGATTCCGGTACCTCGGTCTCCGCGGCGCATGCCTCCGGCGCGGCCGCGCTGTATCTGGGCGGACACCCCAAGGCCACCCCGGCCGCGGTGGGCAGGGCCCTGGACCGTGCGGCAGTGGTGGGGGCGCTCACCGGAGTGCCGACCGGCTCCACGCCCAACAAGCTCCTGCAGCTGGCGTATTGACGCCGGTGTCACGGGAAGCCTCCTCGGCGGCCGTTCCGGCGCGTGCCGAGCGAGGAGGACACCGTCGGCGATCCGGGAAAACCCGCATCTCGTCTCGATTCAAATGGTGGAAGATTTGTTGATCATCGAAGACCTCGTGAAGTGCTACCGGGGCGGTACACGCGCCAACGACGGCGTCAGCCTGCAGGTCGAGGCAGGGGAGGTCGTCGGCCTCCTCGGGCACAACGGAGCCGGCAAGACCACCCTGATCAACCAGGTGGCCGGGCTCGCGGTACCGACGTCCGGCACCATCCGGGTCGACGGGTGCGACCCGGTCGCGGAGCCCGCCAGAGTCCGTCGGATGGTAGCGGTGATGCCTCAGGCCCACGCGCCGCTGGCCGGAGTGACGCCTCGGCAGGCCATCAGGACCATGGCCCGCATCCGCGGGATGAACAAGCACGACAGCCGCGCGCGCACCGACGAGGTGATCGATGCGCTGGACCTCGGAGCATGGGCCGACACGACAGGGGAACGGCTCTCCGGAGGCGTCCGGAGGCTGACGGCGTACGGCATGGCCGCGTCGTCGCCCGGACGTGTCGTGATGCTCGACGAACCCACCAACGACGTGGACCCGGTCCGCCGGAGGCTGCTGTGGGGGCAGATCCGCGAACTGGCCGACCGGGGCTGCGCCGTTCTCCTCGTCACCCACAACGTGGCAGAGGCGGAGCGGAGCGTGGACCGGATCGTCGTGATGGGTTCCGGCAAGGTGCTGGCGGAGGGCACGGCCGCACAGCTCCGCTCCCGGACGGTCGGTGAGTTCAGACTGGAACTGACGGCGGCGAGCGCCGACGGCATCCCGCCTCTCCCCGGCCACATCCCAGCCGCCGGCCCACCGCTGCGCGCCGTCCGGCGGCTGGCGATTCCCCTCGACTCCCAGGCGGCGTCGGCGGCGCTCGCCTGGGGCCAGCAACTCCGCGCAGCAGGGCTCGTCGACGAGTTCGCTCTGGTGCCGGTCGGCCTTGAGGACGTGTATCTGCAACTCGCCGGCGGCGAGACCGCACCTGACGCGGAGAAGGGAGAGCACGGTGAGTCACTGGCTGCGTAGTTACGGACTGCTGCTGGGATGGACCGCGTTGCGCAGCCGCGCGACGCTCCCTCTCAATCTCGTCATCCAGACCTTCCTGGCGGTCGGCATCATCGTCGGATTCGCCTATCTCGTGCCCGAGATGGACGACGCCACGGCCCTCTACCTCGCGACGGGCGCCCCGGTGCTGGGACTCATCACCGTCGGCATGGTGATCGGTCCGCAGGAAGTCGCCTCCTCGAAGCAGGAGGGCATCTTCGACTTCAACCGGTCGCTTCCCGTTCCCCGAAGTGCCCTCATCGCGTCGGACGCCACGGTTGCCCTGCTCACCGCGCTGCCCGGCATGGTGGCCGCCCTTGTGGTCGCCGGTCTGCGGTTCGACCTCACCCTCCACATCAGCCCGCTGGTCCTTCCCGCCGTCCTCCTGACCGCGTTCACCGCCATCGGTCTGGGCTACGGGATCGGATACGGACTGGCGCCCGCGGCCGCCCGCATGATGTCCCAGCTGGTCGTGTTCGTGGCGCTGATGTTCTCGCCGATCACCTTCCCGGCGTCCCGGCTGCCCGACTGGTTCGAGACCGTGCACACGGTGCTCCCGTTCCAGTACATGGCCGAGGCGGTCCGGGACACACTCAACAGGCCACCGGAGGGCGTCGCAGCGCTCCCCTTCGCCGTCCTGGCGGTGTGGTCCCTCATCGGGTTCCTCATCACCTACCGGATGACCGCCCGGCGGCCCTGAGCCGCGACCGCGGACAGCGGCGCTCCCGGCCGGGCCCACTTGAGCCAGGAGCGTCGCCCCGCGGATCCGTCCTCGGCCCCGGGCTGCAGGGCGACACTCCCCTCGGACGGACATCCGCGCACATGCGTTCCCTCCCGGCACGCCGCGCACCGCGCCCGGCAACCGGGGCCGGCCGACGGACGAGCGGGACCGGTCAGTCCCGGGCCGGGGCGGGAAGCGCTTCCACGACCGCCTCCTCGTCCGGCACAGCCAACTCCCTGACCCGGGAGTCCCCACCTGGGCCGCCCGGCCATTCACGGAAGCGCCGGAACAGCATCGGCACGCCTCGGGCGACCGAGAGGTCGGAGCTGTCCATGACCTGCATGTGCACATGGGGCTGGGTCGAGTTGCCGGAGTTGCCGCAGCTCGCGAGGTGCTGGCCGGCCACCACCCGCTGTCCGGGGGACACCTGGACGGAGCCGGACTTGAGGTGCACCAGGGCGACGTAGGGGCCGTGCTCCGACAGCGAAATGATCAGATGGTTCCCCGCGATGGCGTTCGCCCCGCGGCGTACCCGTGCGGCCTGGCCCAGCATGTACGGCACCAGGGCGAGCTGCGACCGGCGTGCCTCGTGGTCGGGCTCGCCGTCGTGGGCCGCGATCACGGTGCCGGCGGCGGGAGCCAGGACAGGCCGGCCGAAACTGTGGAAGAGCTCGGGCGGTTCGGTGGCGAAGAAGGTCCGCCAACTGCGGTGGTCGGCCGTGCGGTGGCGTTCGTCCACGCCGATGAAGTCAATGGCGTGACTGCTGCCGAACAGCTCGGTCCCATGACTCGGAATCCGCCGGGCCGGGCTGTT
This sequence comes from Streptomyces sp. NPDC057486, assembly GCF_042802415.1. Lineage (NCBI taxonomy): Bacteria > Bacillati > Actinomycetota > Actinomycetes > Kitasatosporales > Streptomycetaceae > Streptomyces > Streptomyces sp. NPDC057486. Next base: position 4,290 of record NZ_JBHVEE010000199.1, read on the forward strand.
CCTGGCACGCCACAGCCCGGTGAAGGGCAGCGAGAGCTCGACACCCCGCGCCCCCGGACGTTGTGCGTTCGAGTCTCCGCCCGCCCCGGCGGCGACGCCTGCCGTGGCGAAGGCGGCTGCGCCGATCGCGACGGTGCGCGTGAAGAAGAGCCGCCGGGAGGGGTCCTTCCCGCCAGGGGCGTCGGGTCCTTCCGGCGACGGTGCGGCGGCCCGCCGGGCAAAGCCATGGCGGAGCAGAAGGCGGACGACTTCGCCCAGAAGCAGCGCGAGGGTGAGGTACATCAGCAGCGGCAGCCAGACCTCACCCGCGGGGGTGAGGACCCGTGAGATCTCGAACGGCGGCTCGGCGGGCCCGGCGAACAGCAGGACCGCTGTGGTCGCCGAGAACAGCCACACCAGCCCCGTGCCGACACGCCGCCACGGGGAGCCCTCGTGGGAGACGTCTTTGACGAGGCGCCGGAACAGGTACCGGTGGACGGCCGTCAGAGCCAAGAGGATCAAGGCGGCGTTCAGGAGGAGAAGAGCAGTGCCGGTCCGTGACATGTGTCGAACCTAGCCGCCGGGCGCGTCTCCGCTTCGTACTCTTCCAAAGAATGGTCGATTTCCTAGTCCTGCGTCCGCCGTCCCCGACCGTCGGCCGGACCAAAAGGTGACGGCCCCGGGAGTATTTCGGCGCCGGCATCCCCACTGACCTGCGACAAGCAGCTCCGTGAATCGCCGACCGGTCCAAGAATGCGGTTTGGATCACGAGGTGGCGGCGCGTATCCGGTCGGTTGACAGGCGCTGTGGGCTGCATGAGCATACCGATCGATGTCGAAGGTTCGGATGAGCGCAGCCCCACCGAGGGGCCGTACATGCGAAGTCCCATTCGTTGTGAGTCGTACACGCACTGTTCGCGTCCGGGGGACTTGAAAATGGGAAGACGGGCCAGATTCGGAACCGTGGACACACGCCCTGCGGGTCGTCCCGGCGTCCTGACCTCGTCCGGCACGTGTGACCTGCGTTTTGTCGCCGAAGAAGCTCCTGGGGGACCGAGGAGCCCGGGTACTCGCACGGCCGGCCCCGTGGTCGGCGCCGCGGCCTGGGCGCCTTTCACCCACCGACCGGCACCGGAATTCCCTGGTTCTTCTGCACGTCACTGAAGAGATATTCACGGTTCCCTTTCGGGTCCGTAAAGATCGACCGATCCAGCGCGCCCGCATGGCTTCGGGGCGGTCCACGGTGACCGTATTCCCGATCGGCCGGAGCGAAAGTGCGCATCATCGCTCATGACTTCAGAGGATTGCGGCCTTGAGTACTTTTCGCGACCCAGCCGAACACTTCTCTGCCCTCTCCGGAGACCGGCGGGCCGAGATTTCCTACCCGTTGTCACCCACCCAGCAGGGCATCCTCTTCCAGGCCCGCCACGGGGAAGGGACCGGCCTGTACCACACGCAGGTCGAGTTCGAGGTCGCTCAGGATCTCGACGTCGACGCGTTCCGCCTGAGCTGGGCGCGGGTCACGGAGCGGCACGCGGCGCTGAGAACCGGCTTCCGTGATCGTCCGGGTGGCGAACCGGTGCAGACGGTCCGTGAGAGCGTGGACGTTCCCCTGGTCCACGAGGACTGGCGTTCCCTGGACGAGGAGCAGCGGTCCGACCGGCTGACGGCGCGGCTGCGGCAGGACCGTGAGCAGGGCTTCTCACTCGACGAGGCCCCGCTGTGGCGGCTCCATGTCGCCCACCTGGCGGACGCGCGGTACCGGGTTCTGTGGAGCCTCCACTACCTCCTGATGGACTCGCGGAGCCAGACGAGGATTCTCCGCGAAGTGGAGCAGGTGTACGAGGCGCTGACCTCCCGGCAGCCCCTGGACGAACCGCCGGTGGTGCCGTTCCAGGAGTACGTGGAGTGGTGGGGGCGCCAGGACGCCGGCCGGTCCGAGTCATTCTGGCGTGACGAGCTGCGGTCGGTGTCGCCCGTCAGCCCGCTTCCCTTCCAACTCAGGACCCCCGCAGGCGAGGACGCCGCCGCGGAGGGGCCGCCCGCCGTGTACGAACAGGTGGCGCTGGTCCTGGACGAACGGGAGACGACCGCCCTGCGCGCCGCCGGAGCGCGGTGGGACCTGACGCTCCCCACGATCGTGCGGGGTGCCTGGGCCTTCCTCCTGAGCCGTTACCGGGGCGCCGACGAGGTGGTCATGGGCGTCACCACCCCCGGCCGGTCCGCCGACCTGCCGGGTGTCGAGGACATGGTCGGGCCGCTCATCAACACGCTTCCCCTGCGGGTCGAGGTTCCGGCCCCGGCAGGCTGGGCGGAATGGATGCAGGGCCTGCAGCGTAAGTACGCGGAGATCCTGGAGCACGAGTACAGCCCCCTGCGGCTGGTCCAGCAGTGGAGCGGGGTCGGCTCGGGCGAATCGCTCTTCGACAGCGTCCTGATGGTCGAGGACCAGGAGGCAGGAACCGGGACCGGCTCCTTCCGGGTGGTCCGGGAGGAGAGCCACGCGGCCTACCCGCTGAGCGTCGTGGCGAACCTCGGGGAGCGCCTCACGCTCACCGTCCACTACGACACCGGGCGCTTCGCGCCCCCGACCGTCGAACGCACGGCGGGACACCTCCGGCAGATCCTCGCCGAGCTGGTGCGCAAGCCGCACGCCTGCCTCGGGGAGCTGGCCCTCCTCACCCCGGCCGAGCACTCCCGGCTGGTCCATGAGTGGAACGACACGGACACGCCGTACGCACAGGACGTCTGCATTCACCAGCTGTTCGAGAGGCGGACCGAAGAGGCCCCCGAGGCACTGGCCCTGCTCTTCCGGGACGAGCGCTGGACCTATCGCGAGGTCAACGAGCGGGCCAACCAGGTGGCGCACCGGCTGAGAGGCCTCGGGATCGGACGCGGCGACCAGGTCGTGATCCTGATGGAACGCTCCGCGGAGATGATTCCCGCCCTGCTGGGGATCCTCAAGGCCGGCGCCACGTACGTCCCCCTCGACGTCAACGCTCCCGTCAAGCGGTGGCACTGGATCATCGACTCGCTGAAGGTCACCTGCGTCCTGACCCAGCGCGCCCTGGTGCCGCGCGTCATGTCCGCCGACCCGTTGCCGGACCTCGCGCACATCGTGTGCCTGGACCCGGCGGACGACGAACCGCCCGTGCCCGTCAACTGCCTGTACACCGTTCACCCGTCGGCCGGACTCACGGACCTGCCCCGCGAGAACCTTCCGCCGCAGGGCACTGCGTCGGACATCGCCTACGTCATCTTCACCTCCGGCTCCACCGGAACGCCCAAGGGTGTCGCGGTCGCGCACTTCCCGGCGGTGAACCTGATCGAATGGGTCAACACCACCTTCTCCGTGGGCCCGGACGACCGCATCCTCTTCATCACCTCACTCACCTTCGACCTGTCCGTCTACGACGTCTTCGGCGTGCTCGCCGCCGGCGGGTCGATCCGAGTGGCCACGGGCGAGGACATCCAGGAGCCGGCGAACCTGCTGGGCCACCTCGCCGACGAGCCCATCACCTTCTGGGACTCGGCGCCCGCCGCCCTCATGCAGCTCGCGCCCTTCCTGCCCACCGACGGCGAGGGTGCGAACGAGATCGTCTCCCGGTCCCTGCGCCTGATCTTCATGAGCGGGGACTGGATACCGGTCCACTCGCCGGACCTGATGAAGGCGGCCTTCCCGGAGGTCGAGGTCGTCGGCCTCGGCGGGGCGACCGAGGCGACCGTCTGGTCGAACTTCTTCCCCGTCGACGTGGTGGACCCCGCCTGGTCGAGCATTCCGTACGGAAAGCCCATTCAGAACGCACGCTATTACGTCCTGGACGAGAGCCTGCGCCCCTGTCCGGTGGACGTGCCGGGCGACCTCTACATCGGCGGCATCTGTCTCAGCTCCGGTTATGCGGACGAGCCGCAGCTGACGGCCGGCAAATACATTCCGTCGCCCTTCGGTGCCACGCCCGGAGAACGCATCTACCAGACCGGTGACATGGCACGGTGGCGGGAGGACGGGAACCTGGAGTTCCTCGGGCGCACCGACTCCCAGGTCAAGATCCGGGGCTACCGCATCGAGCTCGGTGAGATCGACAGCACGCTGGGCGAGCACCCCGTCGTCCAGGACGCGGCGACCGTCGTCCGGGAGGACGCGTCCGGCGACCGTTCCCTGGTGTCGTACGTCGTCCTCCATCCGCAGCGCGCCCGTTCCGCCGTCCAGGACGACGAGGACTCGCTGGTGGGCCGGCGCATCGACCGCTGGCGCGAGGTGTACGACGCGTTCGACCCGGACGCGGCGAAGGAGTCGGAGGACGGAAACGACTTCTCGGGCTGGAACAGCAGCTACACGGGCGGCCCCATCCCCCGGGAGGAGATGCGGGCCTGGCAGGACGACACGGTCGCGCTGATCCACGGCTACGGTCCCGGCACGATCCTGGAGATCGGCTGCGGGACCGGCCTGCTGCTCTTCCCGCTCGCCGCAGGATGCCGCCGCTACTACGGAACCGACTTCTCCTCGTCCGCCCTGGACGCCGTCCGCGGGCGTCTCGGCTCCCGGCCGGAACTCCGGGAGACCGTCGTCCTGCACAGGCGGGAGGCCGACGCCCTCGACGACCTGGAGCTCGAACCGGTCGACACGGTCGTCGTCAACTCGGTCGTCCAGTACTTCCCCGACGTCCACTACCTGCTCCGCGTCCTTGACCAAGCGCTGTCCAGGGTCGTCGACGGTGGCCGGATCATCGTCGGAGACGTCCGGAGCCTGCCGCTGCTCGAGGCATTCCACGCCGACGTCGAGCTGCACCACGCGCCCGAGTCCCTGACCCGTCAGCAGCTCTGGCAGCGCGTCCAGCGCCGTGTGCAGCTGGAGGAGGAACTGACCCTCGACCCGGCGTTCTTCCGCGACTGGGCCGCCGCCACCGGTCGCGTCTCCCGCGTCGAGATCCGGTCCAAGGGTGGCCGCAGCCTCAACGAGATGTCGATGTTCCGCTACCAGGCAGTGCTCCATGTGGGCTCCGCCCGCGACCGGGCCGACCGGACGGCGCCGACCGCCGTCCCCGAACTCGACTGGACGGCGGAACGTCTCACCCCCGCGAAGCTGCGCGAGACGCTGGCCGGCGACCGGCCCGACCGGCTCCGGCTGCGCGACGTCCCGAACGCCCGCGTCGAGGAAGCGGCACGGACGCTCCGCTGGCTGAAGAGCGGAACCGGACCCGAGACCGCCGAGGCGTGGCGCGGACAGGAACGGCCGCTGCGAGGCATCGACCCGGAGGACGTCAGGGAACTCGCCGAGCAGGCCGGCTACCGGGCCGCCGTCGACTGGAGCCGGCACGGCGCGGACGGCGCCTACTCCGTGCTGTTGACCCGCGCCGGAGTGGAACAGGCCCCGGACGAGGAGGAGTTCGTCGTCCCGTCCGAGCCCGGGTCGGGAACGACCGTCTGGTCGGACTACGCCAACCAGCCGCTCAAGGCGGAGATCGAGCACCTGGTGATGCCCCGGCTCCACGCCCACCTGACCGAGCGGCTCCCCGGCTACATGGTGCCGTCCGGCCTCGTCGCCCTCGACGCCCTGCCCGTCACCCCCAGCGGCAAGCTCGACCGACGTGCGCTGCTGCTCCCGCCGGCTCCCGCCGCCGGGCCGAGCTCTGTGCCCGCCCGGAACACCACCGAGGCCCTGCTCGTCCCGATCTGGGAGCAGACCCTGTCCCGTTCGCCGATCGGCGTCCTCGACGACTTCTTCGAGCTGGGCGGGCACTCGCTGCTCGCCGTGCAACTGGTGGCCCGGATCAGGCAGGTGTTCTCGCTGGAGGTGCCGGTCCGCCTCTTCTTCGACCTGCCGACGATCGCCGAGGTCGCGCGCGAGTTGCGGCGCCGGCAGGAGGAACGGCAGCCCTCGCCGCCGCGCCCCCTCGTCCCCGTTCCCCGAGGCGGCCCGCTGCCGGCCGGTTCCGACCAGCAGCGGCTCTGGTTCATCGACCGGCTGAGCCCCGGAACCACCTCCTACACCGTCAACTGGCTCGTCCCCCTTCCGGCTTCCCTCGGGACACCGGTGCTCCGGGACGCCCTGGACGAGATGATCCGCCGTCACGAGACCCTGCGCACCACCCTCACGGAGCAGGACGGCCAGGTCTGGCAGATCGTCGCGGACAAGCGGCAGATCGAGCTGGAGGAGACCGATCTCTCAGGTCTTCCCGGCGAGCAGGCCGAGCAGCGGGCGCGGGACGAGATCCGCCGGTGGTGGGACCAGACCTTCGACCTCGTCGAGGGCCCCTTGCTGCGGGCCCGGCTCGTCAGGCTGCCGGAGGCGGAGCAGGTCCTCGCGTTCAGCGCCCATCACACCGTGTTCGACGGCTATTCGATCGGTCTCTTCGGCCAGGAGTTCCTCCAGATCTGCCGGGCCCTCGCCGAGGGGGAGCCCTCCCCGCTGCCCGCTCCTCAGGTGCAGTACGCCGATTACGCCGTGTGGCAGCAGAGCCGGCTGGAGGAGGAGGACAGGCTCGCCTTCCAGCTCGACTACTGGAAGGAGCAGCTCTCCGGCGCGCCGGAACTGCTCACCCTGCCGACCGACTTCCCGCGTCCTGACGCGCAGAGCTTCACGGGCGACTTCCTGCGCCGGCAGCTGTCACCCGAGCTGACCCGGCAGGTCGTCGAGGTGAGCCGGGAGCATCAGGTGACGAACTACATCACCATGCTCAGCGCCTACGCGCTCCTGCTGGCCCGGTACAGCGGTCAGGACGACGTCGTCATCGGCGTGCCGATCGCGGACCGGAACCGCGTCGAGCTGGAGTCCATGATCGGGTTCCTGGTCAACACGGCCGCCGTCCGGGTGGACCTGCGCGACGACCCGAGCTTCGAGAACGTCCTGCTCCAGGTCCGCAGGCAGCTCTTCGACGCCCAGGCCCATCAGGAGGTGCCGTTCGAGCGGCTCGTCGAGGCACTCCGGCCGGCGCGCAGCCTCGCGTACAACCCGGTCTTCCAGGTGATGTTCGCCGACGAGAGCCTGCCGTTCCTGGACCACGACTCGGCCCTGGTGCAGCCGAAACCGTGGATGTACGACCTGATGGCCGAGGGTATGAGCGTCGGCGTCGCCCGCTTCGACCTCACCCTGATGATCCAGGCCGATCCCGAGGGCATGCACGTCGGATTCGAGTACAGCACCGACCTGTTCCGGGAACGGACGGTCGCGCGTATGGCCGACCACTTCGAGGTGCTCCTGCGGGCCGCACTGGCCGACCCGGGGCAGCGGGTGCGGCGCCTTCCGATGGTCGATGAGGAGGAGCTCGGACTGATCGTCGAGCAGGGGACCGGACCCCGCAACGAGCGCGCTCTCCGGCCGGCTTCGCTGCAGACGCTGTTCGAGGAGCAGGCGCGCCGGTGTCCCGACCGGGTCGCCGTCACGTTCGGTGACACGGAGCTGCGCTACGCCGACCTGGACCGGTGGTCGAACCGGCTTGCGCGTCTGCTGCGGGATCGTGGTGTCGGGCGGGAGAGTCTGGTCGGTCTGTGTGTGCCGCGTTCGGTGGAGATGGTGGTCGGTCTGCTGGCGGTGCTGAAGGCGGGCGGGGCGTATGTGCCGCTGGATCCGGCGTATCCGCGGGAGCGTCTGGCGTACATGGCCGAGGATGCGGGGCTGCGGGTGGTGCTGGCCGACCGGTCGACGGCCGGGGTGCTGCCCGAGTCCGATGCGCTGGTTCTGACCGTCGAGGACGTCTGGCCGGAGCTGGACCGGTGGCCCGACACGCCCCTGGAATCGGACGTGTCCTGCGACGACCTGGCGTACGTGATGTACACGTCCGGTTCCACGGGCCGGCCGAAGGGCGTGGCCGTGACCCATGCCGATGTGACGGCGCTGGCGCTGGACAGCCGGTTCGCACGGGGGCACGAGTGCGTGCTCATGCACTCGCCGCAGGCGTTCGACGCGTCGACCTACGAGCTGTGGGCCCCGCTGCTCTCCGGCGGCCGGGCGGTGGCCGTGCCGCAGGGGGTGGCCCTGACCTCGGAGTCGCTGCGTGAGCTGGTCGCGGCCCACCAGATCACCGCGGTGTTCATGACGACGGTGCTGTTCCATCTGTTCGCTCAGGACGACCCCGGCTGCCTGGCCGGTCTGCGCGAGGTGTGGACCGGCGGCGAACCGGTCGGGGCGGACGCGGTGCGGCGGGTGCGCGCAGCCTGTCCCGAGCTGGTGGTGGTGGACGTCTACGGGCCCACGGAGACGACGACCTTCGCCACCTGCTTCCGGATGGAGCCGCAGGACCAGGTGCCTGTCGAGCTGCCGATCGGCCGGCCGCTCGACAACACCCGGGTGTTCGTGCTGGACAACTCCCTGCAGCCGGTACCGGTGGGTGTCGCCGGTGAGCTGTGCATCGGTGGCGTGGGTCTGGCGCGCGGCTATCTGGGGCGTCCGGAGCTGACCGCCGAGGCGTTCGTCGCCGATCCGTTCGGCTCAGGAGGCCGGCTCTACCGGACCGGTGACCTGGTGCGCCGTCTCAGCGACGGCGACATCCAGGTGCTCGGGCGGGTCGATGATCAGGTGAAGGTTCGTGGTTTTCGTATTGAGTTGGGTGAGGTCGAGGTTGCGCTGGTGGGGCATCCGTTGGTGCGTGGTGCTGC
>NZ_JBHVEE010000200.1:0-12800 GCF_042802415.1 Streptomyces sp. NPDC057486
GAGACAGCCCCGGTGGGGTGCGCGGGGCTCGGCCACGCAGGTGCGGTACGGATGTCAGGAGTTGCCGAGGGCACCGAAGGCGGGGATGACCGAGCCCTGGTAGGTGTCCTCGATGAACTTCTTGACCTCGTCGGAGTGGAGGAGCTTCACGAGCTTCTGGACGCGGGCGTCCTTCTCGTTGCCCTCCTTCACGGCGAGGATGTTGGCGTACGGGTTGCCGTCCGCCTTCTCCAGCACGAGGGCGTCCTTGGCGGGCTTGAGCTTGGCCTCGATGGCGTAGTTGCCGTTGATGACAGCGGCGTCGACATCGTTCAGGGCGCGGGGGACGGTTGCGGCCTCCAGCTCCTTGAACTCCAGGCCCTTCTTGTCCGTGATGTCGCTGATCTTGGCGTTGGTGCCGACGCCGTCCTTGATGGTGATCAGGCCGTTCGCGGCGAGGAGCTGGAGGGCGCGGCCCTCGTTGGTGGTGTCGTTCGGTACGGCGATGGTCTGGCCGGCCTTGATGTCCTTCAGGTCCTTGACCTTGTTGGAGTAGAGGCCGAGCGGCTCCAGGTGCACGTTGGCGACCGCGACGATGTGGGTGTTGTTCTTCTTGTTGAAGTCGTCGAGGTACGGCTGGTGCTGGAAGAAGTTGGCGTCGACCTGGCCGTTCTCGGTGGCGGTGTTCGGCAGGACGTAGTCCGTGAACTCCTTGACCTCGAGCTTGAGGCCCGCCTTGGCCGCCAGGTTCTTCTTGACGAAGTTCAGGATGTCGGCGTGCGGCGTCGGGGACGCGGCGACGACGAGCGCCTTGGAGGTATCTGCCTTCGCACCGGTCTCGCTCTTGGAGGCCGGGTCGGACGACGTACCGCAGGCGGTGAGGCCGAAGGCGAGGGCGGCGGTGGCGGCGGCAGCCGCGGTGATCTTGATGTTCTTACGCACGAAAAGTGCCTCTTTCTGGTGGTGAGGGTGGTGCGCCCGGACAAGGAGTTCGGGCTTGTGAGCGGAGAGAAAGTCTCAGGAGGCGGTGCGGCCCCGCCGGGCCAGCAGGCGTACGGCGATGTCGCCGATCAGCTGGACCGCGGTCACGATGACGACGAGCAGCGCGACGGTGATGAGCATGAACCGGTTGTCGAAGCGCTGGAATCCGTAGGTGACGGCCTTGGAGCCGAGTCCTTCACCACCGACCGCGCCGGCCATCGCTGAGTACCCGATGAGCACGATGACGGTGGTGGTGATCCCGGAGACGAGCGACGGCAGGGCCTGCGGCAGCAGCACCTTGCGGACGATCGTCGGGATGGATCCGCCCATCGACTGGACGGCCTCGACGAGCCCGTGGTCGACCTCGCGGATCGATGTCTCGACGAGCCGGGCGAAGAACGGGATGGCGCCGACGGCGAGCGGCACGATCATCGCGGTCGGGCCGATGAAGGTGCCGACGACCCAGGTGGTGAAGGGGATCAGGGCGATCAGCAGGATGATGAACGGCAGCGAGCGGCCGATGTTCACGATCACGCCGATGACCTTGTTCACCGCGGTGTTCCGGAGCAGTCCACCCTTGTCGGTGAGGACCAGCAGCACGCCGAGGGGCAGTCCGACGAGGACGGTGACGAGCGCGGACCACAGCACCATGTAGAGGGTGTCGACGGTTCCCTGGGACAACAGCGGCTGCATTTCGGACCAGGTCACTTGGCCACCTCCTTGGCGAGCGGGGTCTGGGTGAGCGGGGCGGGAGTCTGTACGGGGACTCCGGCGACGGCCGTGTCCACGACCTCGGCCTGCAGGCCCTGCTCGCGCAGGAAGCCGATGGGTACGACGTTCTCCTCGAAGCGGCCGGGCAGCTCGATCCGCATCCGGCCGATCTGCTTGCCGCCGACGGTGTCCATCGCGGCGCCCAGGATCGAGATGTCGATGTTGTACGTACGGGAGAGCTGGGAGATGACCGGCTGGGACGCCGCCTCGCCGTGGAAGGTGACGTCGACGACCGTGCGGTCGGGGCCGGAGGCCGTACCGCCGACCGGGAACAGCTCGTGTGCCAGTTCGGAGCCGGGGGTGGCGAGCAGTTCACCGACGGTGCCGGACTCGACGATGCGTCCCTTCTGCATGAGCGCGGCAGAGTCGCAGATCGTCTTGACGACGTCCATCTCGTGCGTGATCAGCAGGACGGTCAGGCCGAGCTGCTGGTTGAGGTCGCGCAGCAGCTGCAGGATGGAGCGGGTGGTCTCAGGGTCGAGGGCGGAGGTCGCCTCGTCGGAGAGCAGCACCTTGGGGTCCCCGGCGAGGGCGCGGGCGATGCCGACGCGCTGCTTCTGACCGCCGGAGAGCTGGCCGGGGTAGGCCTTCGCCTTGTCGGCGAGGCCGACCAGGTCGAGGAGTTCGAGGGCCTTGCGGGTGCGCTCCCGGCCCTGGACGCCCAGGATCTCGAGCGGCAGCTCGATGTTGTCCTGGACATTGCGCGAGGCCAGCAGGTTGAAGTGCTGGAAGACCATGCCGATGCGGCTGCGCGCCTCGCGCAGCTCCTTGCCGGCCCGGCGGCCCCGGCCCGCGAGGGCGGTGAGGTCCTGGCCGGCCACGGTCACGGTGCCGGAGGTGGGGCGTTCGAGCAGGTTGATGCAGCGGATCAGGGAGGACTTGCCGGCGCCGCTCTGTCCGATGACGCCGTACACCTCGCCCTCGCGGACGTGCAGGTCGACGCCGTCCAGGGCGGTGACCTCACGGCCGCGCGACTGGTAGACCTTCGTGAGGCCCGTAGTGGTGATCACAGGGTTTCCGTCACTGTCGAGTGCACGGCGCGGTGTCCGCCGGGCACGGGGCGTTCGTCTGATGAGACTGTTCGGACTCGGATGTTCGGGCCGGTGGGTCTCGGCAGGCTGCGGGCGGCGGGTGACCGGGGGGCAGCGCATGCGGGGGCAGGCTCGTTCCGCTGGGTGCGGACGGCAGGCTCGGTCTCGCTTCGGGGCGCGAGGCTCAGGCGGGGGCCCTCAGAAGGCGCGCATTCGACACATACAACGGGCACCGGGCGTGGTGATCGCCTCGGTCGCAAGGATGCGGCTGCTCGTCGTGGTCATGGGGCAAGTAAAACAGACGTCCCGTTCCATCGAGCCCGCCTGTCCGAATAGCGGACAGTCCTGGTCAGTCCGTGGACCTGTGCACCGGGCAGCCGCGATCCCGGTGAAACCCTCCGTGACCTGCACCGATACGGCGGCAGGGCGATGAGACCGCATCTGCGGGCGGCCCGGACCCGTCGTGCGTTGTGGCCAAGGCCACGGCCTTGCTCCCTGTCGCCGCGGAAGCAGCGCCCGGGCGCGGATCTGCAGGCGCATCCGCACCGGCCGGCCCGGGCCGGGGGCGCACGCGGGACGCCGTCCGGTCCGTAATACCCTCGCCTCATGCTTGTCGCCCTGACGGTCGCGGTCGCCGTGGCCGCGCTCGCCCTCGCCGCCTGGTGCGGTTTCGCCGCCTACCGGGACCAGCCGACCAAGGACTGGCACTTCATCGGAATGGCCATGGTGTCGCTGCTGGCGCTGGCCCAGTTGGTGGTGGGGATCGTGCTGCTGGCCCGGGGCGAGCGGCCGGAGCAGGGCATGACGATCTTCATCTGTTATCTCATCGGCGCCTTCGCGGCAGTGCCCGCAGCGGGTTTCCTGTCGCTGACCGAGCGGACCCGGTGGGGATCGGTGACGGTGGCGGCGGGCGCGGTCGTACTGGCCGTCCTGGAAGTACGGCTCCACGACATCTGGGGGAGCTGACGTGACCGACACCGATCGCCGCGCCGCCGGCGAGAAGACCGGCTTCCAGCTGGGCACCGGACCGGGCCGCGTACTGGTCTGGTTCTACGGGGTGTTCACCGTGGCCGCCGCCTCCCGCGCGATCGTCCAGATGATCCTGGACTTCGGCAGGGCGCCGCTCGCCTATGTGCTGTCGGCCGTCGCCGCGCTGGTGTACGGCTTCATCACGTACTCGCTGGTGCGCGGCGGCGAGAAGGCGCGCAGGACGGCGCTGGTGTGCTGCGCCGCCGAGCTCGCGGGCGTGCTGATCGTCGGTACGTGGACGCTGGTCGAGCCGTCCGCCTTCGCGGACGCCACCGTCTGGTCGTACCTCGGCAGGGACTACCTGTTCATCCCGGTGATCCTGCCGGTCACCGGGATGATCTGGCTGCGCCGCGCGAAGAACGCGTAACGCCCGCATCCCCGGGGTCCCCCGTGCCCCTCCCGGGAGGCTCTGCCCCGTCGCGCCGTCCGGCACGCCCTCCCCCCAAGGCCTTGAGGGCCAGGGGGACCCCCGTCCGCGTTGGTCGAAAGCCCTGGTAGCCCAACTACCGGGATGTCCGACCGCAAGGCGGAGGGTCGTCCTCGTACTGGACGTACGTGGACGACCCCGACAACGCAGCGAGCGTGCGTGCCGGACGCCGCGGGGCAGGCGGGACTTCCGGCACACGTCCTAGGCGCTGGCGACGTAGGCCTGCTCGGCGAGGTCCTTCTCCAGAAGGATCAGCCGGACACCGTCCTGACCGGTGGCGCTGCCCACAGGGGCGTAACCGGCTCGCCGGTAGAGCCGCAGATTGGTCTCGCTGCGGTGCCCGGTGTGCAGCCGGAACCGGGTGGCCGACCGCTGGTCGGCGAGTGCGGACTCCGCGGCGTTCAGCAGCCGGGCGCCGAGCCCGTGCCCCTGGAGCCGGGGGTGCACACAGAGCTTGCCGATCTCTCCGGTGCCGTCCGGATCGGTGGATCCGCGTACCGAACCGACGACTTCGTCACCGAGGCGTGCCACGAACACCAGGTTCGCGGTCACTTCGTCACGGACCGAGTCGAGGGTCTGCACCAGCGGGTCGATGCGGTAATTCCCGTAGAGCTCCGCCTCGCCCTGAAAACAGAGGTACTGGAGCTTCAGTATCTGTTCGGCGTCCTCCGCGGTCGCCGCCGAGATGATCACACTCATGCCCATGCGCGCATGCCTCCCGCTCACCTGGTCCACCGGTTGTCCCCTGCTCCTATCCCCGCAGTTCAGGAACGACAACCTCCGCCGCGAGCATTCTGCGCAGACATCCAAGGCATCGGGAACGGATCGGTCCCAAACTGCCTTGTGACATACCCAACTTCCCTGCGATTTCCTTGTACGTGGAATCGGTCGGGGCCAGCATCGCCGCCAGCAGGCTCGCGCACCGTCCGGGCAGCCGCTCCACCGCGGCGTGCAGCGCACGGCGCTCGTCGGCGCCGACCGCGGACCGCTCGGGGCAGTCGGCCGGACCAGGGATGATCCCATCGGCGTACGGACGTTCGCGCCGCGCGGTGCGGCGGGCGCGGCGCGCCTCCTCCCGTACGGTGTCGCGGACCCAGCGGGCCGGGTCGGCCGGCGGCGTCCGGTCCGCGAGCAGTTCCAGCAGCCGCAGCCAGACGGCCTGTTCGATATCGGCGGGTTCGACGGCCGCGCCCACTGCCGCGCAGTCGGCCTCGGCCGTCGCCTCGGCGCTGACGAGGGGGTACAGGGCACGCACGACGGCGGGGGCGTCTGCGGGAAGCGTCATGCCTCACCCGACGTGCCGCCGCGGACGGACGGTTGCCGTCCGCGGGGCGCATCACCCGACCGGGGCATGGCCGGCCGGGTGCTGACGCGGGGCGATATGTCAGTTCTTCGTGAAGTCCTCGGCGGCGAGCAGGGCGGTGTCCGGGTTGTCGGAGAAGATGCCGTCGATACCGGTCGCGAAGTACGTCTGGAACGCGCCGAATGCGTCGCCGTACGCGTTGGGGTCGGTGCCGCGACGGAAGTCGGCGGGCAGGAAGGAGTTCTCGTTGCGCATCGTGTACGGGTGCAGGATCAGGCCCTGCTCGTGCGCGTCCCGCACGAGGGAGGTCGGCGTAGTGAGCCGGCCCGACGCGTCCTTGGGAATGATCAGGTCCAGCGTGGGGCCTATGCCCTGTGCGAAGGACGCCATCCACTTCAGCCCCGCGGGGGTCACGAGGTCGTCGACGGTGCGCGGGTCGCCGGTCGCGACGAAGTCCCAGGGCCGCGATCCGGCGCCGGAGAGCAGGACGACGCGCGGGGAGGCGACGAGCTTCGACAGCCGCTGGATGCTGCTGGGTTCGAAGGACTGGAGGATCAGCGGCGACTGCGCGCGGTGGCGGTTGTAGCGGCGCAGCAGCTTGGCGAGCGGCTCCTCCAGCCCGAGCCCGAGACCGCGGAAGTAGGTGGGGTGCTTCGTCTCGACGTACAGCCAGATCTGCTTGCCGCGCCTGCGGCCCTCGCGGTCGGCCCACTGGAGCACCTCTTCGAAGGTGGGGACCTCCCAGCGGCCGTCGTAGAGGGTGTTCTTCTGGCGGTTGCCCGGGATGCGCTCCTTGGCGCGCAGCGTCTTCAGCTCGGCGAGGGTGAAGTCCTCGGTGAACCAGCCGGTCAGGGAGACCCCGTCGACCTTCTTGGTGGTCCTGCGGCCGGCGAACTCGGGGTGGGCCGATACATCGGTCGTGGCGGTGATGTCGTTCTCGTGACGGCAGACGAGATGGCCGTCCTTGGTGGGGACCAGGTCCTGCTCGATGATGTGCGCGCCCATGTCGAGGGCCAGCTGGTACGAGCCGAGGGTGTGCTCCGGTCGGTAGCCACTGGTGCCGCGGTGACCGATGACGGTCGGCACGGGAAGGTCCAGCGGGCTGCCGTGGTCACCGGACCGCTCGGCGGCGTCCGCCGTGCCGGGAAGTCCGAGCGCGGCCGCGCCGAGTACGGCCGCTCCCGCTCCCAGGACGGTCCGACGACCGGGGTTCGCCTGCGCACGCTCTGTCATGAATGCTCCCTCGCATGTGATGTGTGGCACCGTCGAGCGAGGCCCGATCGTAGGCAGCCACACCGTCCGGACGGCAGCTCATGGACGAACATGGCGGAAACACACGTCAACACTGCGTGTCGACTCGATGAACCCGATGTGCGAACAGCGAGTACCCGCGAGTATCGTCCTCACCTGCATGGACCGTCACGATCCCGCGCCTCGGCCGGCCGGCCACTACACCGGAGGAACCGTTGTCCCGACACGCACTCATCAAGGCAGTGCTCGGACCGATCTTGCGCCTGATGTTCCGCCCCCAGGTGGAGGGCGTGGAGAACATCCCGGGCGACGGTCCGGTGATCCTCGCGGGCAACCATCTGACATTCATCGACTCGATGATCATGCCGATCTGCTGCGACCGGCCGGTGTTCTACATCGGCAAGGACGAGTACGTGACGGGCAAGGGCCTCAAGGGCCGGATGATGGCCTGGTTCTTCACCGGCTGCGGCATGATCCCGGTGGACCGGGACGGCGGGCGCGGCGGTGTCGCGGCGCTGATGACGGGCCGTCGGGTGCTGGAGGAGGGCAAGGCCTTCGCCATCTACCCGGAGGGCACCCGCTCCCCCGACGGCCGTCTCTACCGCGGTCGTACGGGCATCGCCAGGCTGACGCTGATGACGGGCGCGCCGGTGGTGCCGTTCGCGATGATCGGCACGGACAAGCTGCAGCCCGGTGGTGCGGGTCTGCCCCGTCCCGGCAAGGTGACGGTCCGCTTCGGCGAGCAGATGGAGTTCTCCCGGTACGAGGGCATGGACCGCGACCGCTATGTCCTGCGGGCGGTGACGGACTCCGTGATGGCCGAGGTGATGCGGCTGTCGGGCCAGGAGTACGTCGACATGTATGCGACGAAGGCGAAGGCCGCCTGACCGGACTTGTGGAAGGGCCCGTACCCCATTCGGCGGTACGGGCCCTTCCGTATGTCGGGACAACCCGAATGGCCGCACGCCCTAGGGGTGTTCGATCTCCTCCTCCAGCGCCTGGCCGCGCAACAGGAACCAGGAAGCGACGGCCGTCGCCAGCAGGACCACAGCGCCGACGCCCGAAGCGATGTGCAGCCCGTCGACGAACGAGGCCTGCGCCGCGGAGACCAGGGCGTTCCCCTGCGCCTCCGGCAGGCCGTGGGCCGCTTCGACCGCGCCGCCCAGTGACTCGTGGGCGGCCGCGGCGATCTCGGCCGGGACGCCGTTCGGAGTGACGAAGTCCTGGTAGACGCCGGTGACGATGGAGCCGAGCAGAGCGATCCCCAGGGCCGCGCCGAGCTCGTACGCCGTCTCGGAGACCGCGGACGCGGAGCCCGCGTACTCCTTCGGGACGCTGGAGAGGATCACGTCCGCGGTCACGGTGAAGGCGAAGCCCGCGCCGATGCCGACGACCAGCAGCAGCAAGCCGATCAGCGGATAGCCGGTCTCCTGGTGGACGAAGGTGACGCCGGCGAGTGCGACGCCGACCGCCGCCAGTCCGGCGGAGACCACGGACCTGACCGAGAAGCGGCGGGCGGCCATGCCCGCGACCAGACCGCAGGCAACCGCGCCGACGGCCGCGGGCAGTTCGGCGAGCCCGGCCTCCAGCGGTCCGCGTCCCTGGACCAGTTGCAGGAACTGGGAGAGGAAGAAGACGAGCCCGGACAGGCCGAGGATGGTGAGCAGGTCGGCGAGGACTGCGCCCGAGAAGCCGCGGTGGTGGAAGAGCCGCATGTCCAGCAGCGGCTCGGGGAGCTTCAGCTGCCTGCGGACGAACCAGTACAGTGCGCCCGCACCGCCGATGCCGAAGACCGCGACCTCCCCGCTCGCCCCGTGCGCGGCCAGCTCCTTGATCGCGTACACGACACCGATCATGCCGATCAGGGAGAGCGCGACACTGACCAAATCCCAGGGGCCGGGCGCCGGGTTCTTCGACTCCGGAATCATGCGGATGCCGACGACCACGAGGACCACCATCACCGGCAGATTGATCAGGAAGACCGAGCCCCACCAGAAGTGCTGGAGCAGGAATCCTCCGACGACCGGACCCACCGCGGCGCCCGCAGACGCCATGGCCCCCCAGATACCGATGGCGAAGCTGCGCTCGCGCGGGTCGTTGAAGAGGTTGCGGATCAGGGCGAGGGTGGACGGCATCAGGGTGGCGCCGGCGACCCCGAGCAGCGCCCGCGCCAGGATCATCATCTCGGGGCTGCTCGCGTACGCGTTCAGCACGGAGACCGCACCGAACGCGATGGCGCCGCTCAGCAGCAGTTTCTTGCGGCCGATGCGGTCACCGAGGCTGCCCATGGAGACCAGGAGTCCGGCGATGACGAACGAGTAGACATCGCCGATCCAGAGGAGCTGGGTGCCGGTCGGCTGGAGATCCTCGGTGAGGAACGGTGTCGCCAGGCCGAGGACCGTGGCATCGACGGCCACCAGCAGCACGGCGAGGACGAGGACGGCCAGCGCGATCCACCGCCCGGGTCGGCGCAGCTCGTCCGACGTCTCCGTGCGCTGGTCGAGGCTGGTCATTGCTCCACGCTCCGGCGCGCTCCGCCGAGCAGCAACTCGACGATCATGTACTGGAAGTCCTGTCCGGCAACCCGGCCCACCTGGACAGCCCAGGCACCGGTGGAGACGAGTCCGTAGAGGGCCTCGGTCAGCCAGGCCGGGGTCAGGTCGATCCTGAACTCGCCGCGCTCCTGGCCGCGCCGGAAGAAGGCGGAGACCCTTGCGTCCGTCCGGTTCCAGCCCTCGTTCACTTCCTCGCCCTCGAAGAGCTGGTTCTCCGTGACGAGGAAGGACAGCAGTCCGGCGCTCGGTTCAACGGCCGCGATCAGCCGTCGCAGCGCCTCCTCCGAGGTTCCCCTGTCGAGCTCAGCGGCGTCCAGGGCCGCTTCGAACTCCTGGATGCCCAGGTTCTCCAACGCTCTGACCAGGGCGTCCCGTCCCGCGAAGTGCCGATGCAGGGTGGCGCGCCCGATGCCCGCCGCTCGCGCGACCTCGTCCATGGTGGCGGTCGATTTACGGGTCAGCAGAGCGGCGGCACTGCGCAGCACCTGCTCACGATCAAGAGTCATGAGACGAGAGTAACCCATATGAGACAAGGATGTCTCATTGAATAGTGCGTCGCCCCTCCCTGCCAGGTGGCGGGACCATGGCGCCATGAAGCTGCTGCTGCTGATCGACATCGACGGTCCGCTCAATCCGTACGCGGCACTGTCACGCCGTCGCATCCCCGACGGATATACGAGACACCGGATGAGGCCGACGGGGTGGACCGTCGGGCCCGCACTGCCCGTCCTGCTCAACCCGGCGCACGGGGCGGAGCTGCTGGCGCTCGCCGGCCGGTACGACCTGGTCTGGGCGACAACCTGGGAGGGCGAGGCCAACGAGTGGATAGGCCCGCATCTCGGACTGCCGCCGCTGCCGTACATCGACTGGCCGGCGATGCACGGCAGCGCGCCGGACGGGACGCTCTGGAAGACGCAGTACGTCGTGGAGTACGCGGCGGGGCGGCCGTTCGCGTGGGTCGACGACGAGATAACCGAGCGGGACCGGGCGTGGATCGCCCGACAGGGACCGGGCCGGTCGCTGCTGCTCCAGATCGATCCGCGGATCGGGCTGGAGCGCGCCGACTTCGACGCGCTCGCCCGGTGGGCTGCGGACCGGGACGAGAACTGAGCCCCGGGCCGCGGCCCTGCTCAGTCGTTGAGCACGGTCAGATCCAGCTCCGGCAGCCGGGCCGGGTCGTTGATCACGTACAGCTCGGTGACCCTGCCTCGCTCGATCGTGAACCGCATGACCGAGAACCGCTGTCCTTCGCGGGTCGAGATGACCGCGAGGGCCCCGTCGACGAGCGCCATCTGCGAGGAGCGGGCGAACGGCGCGAACATCATCGCCTGGCGGGCCACCGACGCGGCTCCGCGCACCAGCGACGGGGCACCCGCGCCGCCGTCGGACCGTGCCACCACGTCCGGGTCGAGCACGGCGACGAGTGCGTCGAAGTCGCCGCCCCGGGCGGCGGCAAGGAACGCCTCGACGACCTCGCGCCTGCGGACGAGATCGGGATCGGGCGCCGGATCCACGCCCTGGACCCGGCGCCGCGCCCTGCTGGCGAGCTGGCGGGCCGCGGCCGGGGTGCGGTCGACCATGCGCCCGATCTCGTCGAACGGCACCGCGAACATGTCGTGCAGCACGAACGCCAGCCGCTCGGCGGGGTCCAGCGTCTCCAGCACCACGAGCAGTGCGAGCCCGACCGAGTCGGCCATCAGCGCCTGCTGCTCGGGGTCACCGCCGGGCTGCGGGCCGAGGACCGGATCGGGGGTGCGTCCGTCGGGTGTCTGTGCCTCCAGCTGCTCCTCGCGCCGGGACCGGCGGGAGCGCAGCATGTCCAGGCAGACCCGGCCGACGACCGTGGTCAGCCAGCCGCCCAGGTTGTCGATCTGCCGGTCGTCGGAGCGGCTGAGCCGGATCCACGCTTCCTGGACGGCGTCCTCCGCCTCGCTCAGCGAGCCGAGCATCCGGTAGGCCACGGCCTTCAGATGGGTCCGGTTCTCCTCGAAGCGTGCTGCCAGAAACTCGTTCTCGTCCACAGAACCATTCCTCCGTCGCGTGCCGTCACAGCATTGACGCATGGAACGGCGCCGATGTGACGGGACGGCCGATGGTCAAGGAATCGGCAGGTGCGCCGCCGATCAGCTCCAGGGCAGCGCGGCGCGGTGGCGCCAGTACGCCTCGGGCTCCTCGACCAGCGCGTCGAGCTGGGACCGCCGCTCCTCGTCGAGGCCGAGAAGCGGGGCATGCAGGTTGCCGGCGAGCTGGGTGACCGTCGCCGCGCCGGAGAGCACGACGCCGGCCCACGGCTGGTGCAGCACCAGCGCAAGCGCGACCGCGTCGCTCCCGAGGCCCGCCTCGGCCGCGATCTCCTGGACGATCGCCGGGGCATCCGTTCCGGCGAGGCGTCCGTTGGCCATGGCTTCCTTGACGATCACGGTCAGCCCGGCCTCGTGCGCCTCGGCGAGCGCAGAACCGGCTGAGGTCTCCAGGGCGTTGTAGGTGGCCTGGACGGTACGGAAGAGGGGTTCGCCGTCGACCCTGACGGTGAGCGCGGCACGGATGGCGTCCGCCTGGGCGGGGCCGCTGGTGGAGAGCCCGACGCTGACCCCGTCCGCCGCGAGTTCGGCGAGCCGCGCGTGGAGTTCCTTGTCGGTGAGGGCCGGGCTGTCGGCGGTCACCGAGTGGATCTGGTAGAGGTCGAGCCGGTCGCCGAGCAGCGCCTCGGTCTCGGCGCGCTGCCGCTCGAACGTGGCGAGGCTGTGGTCCTTGACCTCGTGCGCCTCGGCGTCGACGCTCCAGTCGGCGGTGTAGGTGTAGCCCCACTTGCTGCCGATGACGACATCACGTACCTCGGGACGGGCCGCCAGCCAGGCGCCGAGGAACTCCTCGGAGCGGCCGTAGGAGCGGGCGGCGTCGAAGTAGCGGACGCCCTGGGCGTAGGCGGCGTCGAGCAGTTCATGGGTGCGCTCGCGCAGGGCGTCGACGCTCCGGTCCTCGGGCAGGTCCCGGTCGCGGTGGAGATTGATGTAGCCGGGCCGGCCGACCGCGGCCAGGCCGAGCCCGATATGGGCGGTCGGGGTCGTGGCCGAGGCCAGGCGTCCGAAGGGCATCGCGGGCTCCTCGTCGATGGGGTGCTCCCGGCCAACGTAACGCAGCGGGATTCCCGTGCGTCCAGACGCGGGATTCGGCCGTCGGGTCCTCGCCGGCCGGGAGCGGGCCGGGGCCGGCCGGACCTCACCCCTCGGACCTGCGCCGACCTGGTCGAGGCCGGCCGGCAGGCCGGCTTCCATGCCGTCCGGGAGTTTCAGCCGGATGGGCACGGGCGGAAGCAGACAGGTGGTCATCGGCCCGGCGAGTGCGGGTGCCGGCGTCCTCACCGTCACAGCGGTGACGTGGTGGTCGGCCGCACCCCGGACGCCCTCGTCGCGGTTCGGTCGCCCGTCCGTACGGACGCGACGAGGCGGGGAGCGCACAACCGCTCCCCGCCG
>NZ_JBHVEE010000201.1:0-12251 GCF_042802415.1 Streptomyces sp. NPDC057486
GGCGCGCCGATCTGCAGCGGCATGATCCAGTTCGCGAACCCGGCGAACAGCGGCGTCGCGAACATCAGCAGCATGATCGTGCCGTGCATCGTGAATGCCTGGTTGAACTGCTCGTTCGACATGATCTGCGTGCCGGGGCGGGCCAGCTCGGCGCGCATGAAGAGCGCCAGCACACCGCCGATGACGAAGAACGCGAACGATGTGACCAGGTACATCGTGCCGATCGTCTTGTGATCGGTGGTAGTCGCCCATTTCACGACGATGCTGCCTGGCCGCTTTTGCTTTGCCGGCAGTTCGTCCTCGTACGAATCGTCGGAATCAGCCGGTCCGACGGTGACCCTGTTCGCCACTTCAACGCTCCTTCGGCCGACGGCATACCGGCCACGCCGGAACTTTAGGCGAGAGGGTCCGGGCTGACGAAGTGAGCTGCTGGGCATTCGGCCGATCGGAGTAGAGATCGGGCTCGCATCCGGGTGATTGCGCTTTTATATGCCCAGGTCGCAGCCAGCAGAAGTGAACTTGTTTTCCTGTTCAGGAAGTGCCCTGCCAAAGCCGTCCCTGCCCGCGCCGTCCGCCCTCGCGAGTCGCTCGTCGGTGCGTCCGGCCGAGTGCCGATCGGTCCACGCTTTCGGACGTCACCCGATGGCGATACGCCGCGGCACCCGGACGGACCTCCTCCACGGCAGCGTGACGCGCTTCTCGACGGCCGTCCGCCGGGACGGCATGAGCGTGTCCACAACCTCACGGTGGACGCCGTCCACGACTATTACGTGCTGGCGGGCGGTGCCAGGGTCCTTGTCCACAACTGCACGAACAGATCGCCAAGGATCTCGACAAGCGTGTGCAGCAGATGCACGGCAAGCTCAACAAGAAGGCCCAGAGCAAGCGCACCACGGCCATGATCAGGGCCGACAAGGGTGACGGAACCTTCGTCGATGTCCTCGCATCCAGCGGGGACCGCATCGTGGACCCGAAGATCCAACGCGATGAAGACGGACGGCTCGGAGATTCTGGCCGACGTCATTCCCGGGGATGCGGAAGTGAGCGCTCTCGCCCACATCAAGAAGATGGGGTGGGCTCCTGTCGCCTGCGCCGCCAACCGGCCGGTCTGCCTCTGGTGCCAGAACGAGCTGCTCCAACCGTTCAGCGACACCGTGGGCGCTGCCCGCCTCGTGGGGACTCACTGGAAGACTCTGATCCTCAACAAGTTCCGGAAGGCACCGAGTGGGGATGCCTTCACCGGCGCCCGGTCGTTCGCTTGGTAGGGGACAGGGAAGATGTCCGAAGTCGAAGTAACGTCCGCGGGGCTGGCCGAGGTCAGCCCCGCGGGGCTGGCGGTCATCGCGTCGCTCGCTCTGCACAGGTTCTCGCTGTTCCCCATGGAGGGCCGATTCTCCGAGCCCTTCCCCGGTTCGGAGGCCTTCTTCCAGCGGGCTGTGGCCGTCTCCAGGGCCCTCGCCTCCGGAGAGCCGGCCACGGACGAACTCGCGGAAGTTCTGGAGGTGTACAACGAGATCGTTCAGCCCGATGGTGAGCACATCGAGGAACCGGACGGCCCGGGTACCTGGGGACTGGACGTCCTGGACATCGCAGGTTACGCGCTCGAAGCGTGGGACGATCCGGATTCCAGCGCCGAAACGGTCGCGGACGCCTTGGATGCGATGCATTCCTTCGCGGACGCACTGGAGGAGATGATCCCCGTGGTGCGCAACGGCGACGATCCGGCGGACCTCCGTGAACTGGAGATCCGGCGCCAGGTCGACGATCTCGCCGATGTCCGTGCGGCCACCGGCCCGGACGGCATCGACGTAGCGGCCGTCGACCGTCTCTACACGGCGTCGCTGCCGCTCGCCCATGCCTACAGGGAGCGGATCGGCCTGCTTCTGTAGCCTGGGCGGCGCGCTGAGGCAAGCAGGCGTTCGATCACCTTCTGCAAGCCTTTTCTCGAAGGGAATGACCGGTGGAGTACGTACTGCAGTGGCTGACACCCGAGTCCTGGGACGAGGAGGGCATCCTCGCCCTGGACGCGGATGCGGTTGCGGCGGCGGGCGAGTGGCCGCAGCCCGTGCGTGAGGCTCTGGAGGTGGCCCGTACCTACGGGCTGCCGAACGAGGTGTACGGGATGTTCTACCCGTCCGAGCAGGGCGCCCCGTTCACCCGGGTGACGGCGAAGGCGGGGGAGGGGCCGTACTGGCGACTCGGCCGGCACGAGTCCTCGCACGCCCTGGAGTACGTACTCGACGCGGAGGGCCGGGTCGTGATCCCGGACCCGGCCCTCCCCGAACCCCGCTTCGTCAACAGTTCGCTGCTCGCGTTCCTCGACGCCCTGGCGGCCTGGGACCATCGCAGCGAGCACCTCGACGACTTCGACGACCTGGAGCCGGACGACCCCGAGGAGGAGGACGACCCGGCCGAGGCGGCCCGCGTCGCCTTCGGACTGAAGATCAGGGACGGGCTCCGCGGCCAGGACCCGGATGCCTTCAGGGACGACGTCGCCACCTGGTGGCAGCGGGTCTACGAGGAGGTCGAGCTCGACGCGATCTGACGTCGGGCGTGGTCCGGCAGGATCCCGACGAGAGGCCCAGCCGCACGCAACACAGGCAGTCGTCGGCACCGGCGTCCAGACCGTGCACCCGTTCGCCGACCGAGCCGAGGGCGGTCAGCACCAGAACGGGGGCCCAGCATCCGTCGGCCCGCAGCCGCCGACACACCTCGAAGCCGTCGAATCCCGGCAGCATCACAGCCAGGACGATCAGGTCGTAGGGCACCTCGGCTGCCTGCCAGACAGCGTCCGGACCGTCCGCGGCCACGTCGACCGCGTACCCCTCCTCGGTCACCCCGCGTCGCAGCAGCTCCGCGGTGCGGACCTCGTCCTCGACCACCAGCACCCGCATGCCTCCACGGTAGGAGCATCGCGGGCGCACCACATGTCGTGATGCGTCCGTCCGCACCCCCTCGGTCACCGGGGCGGCCCTGCGCATGGTCCGGCTCACCACGGGCGCTGACCCGTGTGCCCGGTTCGGCTCGTCCGCGAGCGTGTGGCGGGTGACGATCGGCTGTGACGGTGTCGCGGCGGAGAACACTTGGCGGAGGACATGGAGCAGGCCGACAGGCAGGACGCCGAGGTGCTCGGTCGTCTGGAGCGCAGGCATTTCCTCGCCGTTGCCGTCGCTGGTGCGATGGCGGCCGGCTGCCGCTCCTCCGTTGCCAAGGATCCCCGCACCGGGACGACCCCGCCCGACTCCGGCCGGTCCACGGGGGACGGTGAGCGGACCCGTGAGGGAAACCCCGACTGGCGTATCCGCTCGGAGGGAACGCCCGATGCCGTCCAGGGATTCACCGACAAGGTCAGCGTGCTGCCGGGCGAGGACTTCGGTCTGTACGTCTCCACGACCGCGTCCGGCTTCCGGGTCTCGGCCTACCGGGTCGGCTGGTACGGGGGACAGCAGGCGCGCCTGGTGTGGCGTTCGCGCCGTATCGCCGGCTCGGTCCAGGCCCGGCCCCGGCTGCTGGAGGCGACTCGTACAGTGCGGGCCGACTGGAAGCGCACGCTCGGCGTACGCACCGACGGCTGGCCGGAGGGCGCTTACCTGCTCCGACTGGAAGCGGACAACGGCCACCAGCGCTATGTGCCGTTGATCGTCCGTTCGGCATCCGGCGCCGGCAGGACCGTGCTGATGCACGCGGCGTCGACCTGGCAGGCGTACAACGCTTGGGGTGGATACAGCCTCTATCGCGGCGAGGACGGTGCGTACGGGACACGGTCGCTCGCTGTCAGCTTCGACCGGCCCTATGACCGCAGCGGTGCCGAGAAGTTCATGGTCTACGAGAGGGCGGTAGTCGTTCTCGCTGAGCGGCTGGGAATTCCGCTCGCCTACACCACGGGGGTCGACGTCCATCGCGAACCCGGCGTGCTTCACGGCGCCAGGGCGGTGCTCTCCCTGGGCCACGACGAGTACTGGAGCCCACAGCAACGGGACCACGTGACCCGGGCGCGTGACTCCGGTACCAATGTGGCCTTCCTCGGCGCCAACGCCTGCTTCCGCCGGATCAGGCTGGAGCGGGGACCCACCGGCGACGCACGCACAGTGGTCTGTTACAAATCCGACTACCGAGCAGACCCGTACCTCACCGACCATCCGACCATGCCGACACATGACTTCCGACAGCAGCCCGGAGCCGACCCCGAATCCTCCCTCACCGGCGTCCTCTACGAGGGCTATCCGGTCGACGCTCCGTATGTGGTCCATGCTGACGACCACTGGCTCTTCGAAGGGACGGGGGTCAGGCGCGGAGACTCCTTCGACCATCTCGTCGGGGTGGAGTACGACCGGGTCACGCCGGGGATGCCCACCCCGGCGCCGCTCGAGGTCGTTGCGCACTCCCCTCTTTTCTACAAGGGCACGCCCAGCCATTCCGACTCCGCGTACTACACCGTGCCGAGCGGATCGGGCGTCTTCGCTTCCGGGACGATGCGATGGGTCGAGGCCCTCATGGCCGGAACTCCGGACAACGGACGCAACCATGGAATGGACGCACGCACCGGACGGTTCGTCACCCGGGCGACGGAGAACCTGATCCGGGCGTTCGCGGAGGGCCCGTGCGGCAGGAACAGACCGAAGCCCCGGAACAATGCGAGCACCCTCTACCCGTCGCCCACACCCTGAACTGCCGTAACCCCGGTGTGCTGACTGAAGAGATCAGCCCGGAACCGGTCAACGACGTTCTGGCGTTGTGCCTGTTCAGCAGCTCCGACAGTGCCGGCCCGCCGGGATGCCGGCAAGACAGGGCCGGGTTGGAACCGCCCCACTCGTACAACGCATCCCTCAACTTCACCAGGTACATCAACAACGTCTATCGTCATCCGAGTTACGCCGTTGACCAGGCGGGAAGAGCGGGGAGTCACACCATCATGCGCGGTACGAACGGGGACGGACGCGACGAGCGGGACGACAGGGTCGACGGGGGTATCAAGCCGCTCGCGGTGAGCGACCCCGCGCGCATCGGGCCGTATCTGCTGCTCGGGCGGCTCGGTGCCGGCGGCATGGGGCGGGTGTTCCTCGCGCGGTCGGACAGCGGGCGGACCGTGGCCGTGAAGGTGGTGCACGAGGAGCACGTGGCCGACGAGCAGTTCAGGGCGCGGTTCCGGCGGGAGATCGAGGCGGCGCGGAGGGTCGGTGAGCGGTACACGGCGCCGGTGCTCGACGCGGGTCCGGGCGACGAACCGCCGTGGGTCGCCACGGGGTACGTTCCCGGGCTCTCGCTTGAACAAGTCGTGCGGCTGTACGGGCCGTTGCCGGCCACCTCCCTGCACTTCCTCGCCGACGGGTTACTGAAGGCGCTCAAGGACATTCACGGCGCCGGGATCGTGCACCGCGACCTGAAGCCGTCCAATGTGATGCTCACCGTGGACGGCACGAAGGTCATCGACTTCGGGATCGCGCGGGCGCTCGAGACGTCCGTCGAGTCCTTGTTGACCAGTACGGGGATGGCCATCGGCTCGCCCGGGTTCATGTCGCCGGAGCAGGTGCGTGGGCAGCGCGCGGGGGTCAGGAGCGACGTGTTCACCCTCGGGTGCGTGCTGACGTATGCGGCGACTGGGCAGCTGCCGTTCGGGCAGGGGGCAAGCAATCAACACGCGGTGATGTTCCAGATCGTGGAGGGCGAGCCCGACCTGACGCGTGTCGAGGACGCCGCGCTGCGGGCGCTCATCGCCCGGTGTCTGACGAAGGGTGTCGATCAACGGCCCGACGTGGACGAGCTGTTGGAGGACCCCGAGCGACCCCGTCCCCGTGCCGCGCGCGGGGCCTGGCTGCCTGCCGAGGTCGTCGCGCACCTCGCGCAGCAGTCCGCACGGCTGCTCGACGCCGAGGCGGCGCCGCTGCGGGAGGAGCGCGTGGACCTGGCGACCGTCGGGCTGCGGCCGAAGGGCGGGCCTCCCGAAGTCGTCCCGGCGGACAACGACACCACGACGGGACGGCGGGAGCACGAACGGCTGCCCCGCGGGCGCCGCAGGCTCATCGTTCTGCCCATCGTTGCCGTCATCACCGTCGGCGGCGGCGCGGCCGTCCTGCTCCAGCCCTTTGGGGGCGGCGGGGAAGGAACGCACGTGCAGCCACCGGGAAGCAGTGCGAGTGCCACTCCTTCTGGCAGCAACTCAGCGAGCAATCCCAGTAGTTCACCCTCCAAGGGAGGGAACGGGAAGGGCGGGGACGACGGCAAGGGTGAGGGCGGAGAGAAGGGGCAGGGCGACAAGGGTGGGCCGCAGGAGCCGAACGCGCGGAAGAGCAGGGGTAGTTCACCCGATCGCGACAGCGGTTCCGACAGCGGAAGCACCGGCACCAGCAGTGCGTCCGGCTCTACGGGGTCGTCCGACCCTTCGGGTTCGGACAGCGGTGCTTCGGCCGGCTCCGGCGGCTCGTCCTCCGGCTCCCGGCCGCCTGCCATGACGAGCTACAAGGCTGCGTACACCAACTCCTGTGTTGGCGCGTGCGACATGCCGATCAAGGTGAGCTGGTCGGCGATCTCCCGAGCGACCAGGTACGACATCCACTACACCAACAAGGGCAGCAACTTCACCAAGAAGAACGTCGACACCACCTACTCGACCAGCGGCACCAGCTACACGATCAAGGGTCCGTACTCCGGTGACGAGATCTGCGTCACGGTGCGCGCGGCCAACGAGTACGGCGCCTCTGCCTGGGCGGAGACCTTGTGCGACACGGTGCCCTACTGATGCTGGTCGTGATGCCGACGGGGCCGCGCCGAGGGAGTCCGTCACGGTCATCACCGACACCCGACCCGAGGGTGAGTCCACTGCCCGGCGGTGGTGTGGAAGTCCGGCGCCGCTCGGCGGCGGCGTTGTCTGCCCCGAGTGCCGCGTCCGGTTACCCGCGCTGTGGTTCCGGCGCCGCCGAGAACGTCGTCGGGGCCGTCCGGCCTGCCCGAGCTCCAGCTCTCGAACCGTCACGAACCGACTTGCCGGGCCACCGCCTGCCGTCTCGTCCGGGGACGGTAGTGCACCCGCGCGCAGGGTCCCCGCGCGCGGGAGACCGGGCCGGCAGGAGACGGGCCGACGGTTCCTGGTGTCAACATGGCGTTCCCCAGTCTCTCGCGTTCGAGGTAAAAAGGTGGAAAAGCGGGTAACCCGCGCAGTGCGTACGGCATCCTCCCAGACGTGATGAGCCTGACGGGGACACCGTTCTTCCTGGCCTCGATCGCGCTGGCCGCGGTCACCGTGCTGCTTCCCCTGCTGCTGTGGTCCCGCGTGCGCGGCCCCGCCTTGATGCGCGGCGCGCTGCGGCTGATGATGGTCGTCCTCGCGCAGGCGTCGGCCGTGCTGACCGTCTTCGTGATGGTCAACAACACCAACGGCCTGTATGACAGCTGGGCCGACCTGCTAGGCACCGGACACCACGTCGTCGCCGCTCCGGACCTAGGGCGCGACGGGCTCGGGGACCACAAACGACGGGCGAACGAGCCGAAGGTCGTCCAGGATTTCAGTCCGGTGCATGACGCCCGGATGGGCCGGGGTGTTCGCGTCACCCGGCTGAACGGTCGGGTGTCGGGGGTGCGCGGCGAGGTGTACGTATGGCTGCCGCCCCAGTACAACCAACCGGCCTCCCGGCACCGGAGGTTCCCCGTGGTCGAACTCCTCGGCGGCTTCCCCGGGTCGGCGAAGGCGTGGTTCAGCGGCTTGCGGGTGCAGTCGCAGCTGGAGGCCGGGATGCGGAGCGGGCAGATCGCCCCGTTCATCCTCGTGGAGCCGCGCACCAATCTGCTGGCAGGCCAGGACACCGGGTGCGCCAACGTGCCAGGTGTCGTGGACGCCGAATCCTGGCTGAGTGTGGACGTCCGGCAGATGGTGATCGACACCTTCCGCGCGCAGAGGCGTGCGGGCGGCTGGGCGGTGGCCGGATACTCGGCCGGGGCACACTGCGCCGTGAAGATGGCGCTCGCCCACCCCGACCGGTACCGGGCGGCCGTGGGCCTCTCCGGATACAACGATCCGGCCGCCGAGCGGGTCTCCCTCACGGGCGGGGACCCGGAGCTGCGGCGGGTCAACAACCCACTGTGGATCCTGCGCCATGCCACCGTCCCGCCGCGCGTCGCGCTGTACCTCTCGGGCCGGCGCAACGACGGCTACCGTGACGGCCTCGCGTTGCGGCGGGCGGCGGCACCCCCGACGCGGGTGGTGGTGGTCGAGACGCGCGGGCCGCACACCATTGCGGTGTGGAAACGCCAAGTGCCGCAGGTCTTCCGCTGGCTGACGGCCGAACTGTCGTCCCTGCGCGGGCCGGGTCGCTCCCGCGAAGCGCATCTGATCGATGCGGGCGAGCCGGACCGGGACGGCCGGGTGCGGGGCGTGGATCATCTGCAGTGAGGACGCCGTCGTGAGCGGTGGTCGGCTCGGTGAAGCACTGTTGCGTCGAACCTACGAGCCGAGCCGATCCGGGGCACGGCTCGGCTCGCAACCGCTCGTCTGCCCCGAAGAGGAGAACGCGTGTGGGGCGCGCCGGGTCCGCCCGTCGTCAGCGGCGGGTGCGTCGCAGTCGGCGGCCGAGGAGGACGACCCCTGCGCCGGCGGCCAGGGACGCTCCCGCGAAACCGGCGACGGCGGCCGTGGCGCGGACGTCATTCGCGGACCCCGTGGCCGCCCGGGACGGCTGGGTGGCGGAGGGAGCTCCGGCCGCCTGGAGGATCAGGTCGGCGACCGCCGCGGGATGGGCGATCAAGGACACGTGGGAGGAGTTGATCTCCACCGTGTGCGAACCGGCGCGCTTCGCCTGGAAGCGTTCCTGATCCGGGTTGATGGTCCTGTCCTGTCGGCCGACCAGCGCCCAGGACGGGATGTGCTTCCAGGCCGCGACCTTGGCCTTCTCGGAGAACGCGGTCGTAGCGGCGGGTCGCTGGGTGGCCCACAGCAGATTCGCCTCGCTCTCCGGCAGGTCGGCGGCGAAGACCTGGTGGACCTTGTCGCGCTTGAGGTACAGGTCGGTCCCGCTGCGGCCGCTCTCCCGGTACGGGACGGACCTGGTGGCGGTTCCCAGTTCACTGGGGAACCGCGCGGCCAGCGACATCCCGCTCTCGCCCACGTCGGGCATCAGCGCCGACACGTACACGAGCGACTTCACCCTGGGGTTGCCGGCCGCGGCCGAGCTGATCACGGCGCCGCCGTAGGAGTGGCCCACCAGCACGACCGGGCCCTTGATGCTGTCGAGTACCGAGGCGATGTAGGTCGAGTCGCTGTACAGGCCGCGCAGCGGGTTGGCAGGCGCGATGACGGTGTAGCCGCTGCGCTCAAGGCGTGAAATGACCCCGTTCCAGCTGGAGCCGTCAGCGAACGCACCGTGCACGAGGACCACGGTGGGTTTCGTGACGGTCGGGTCGCCTTCCGCGGCAGTCGGAGCTGCCGCGGACGCGCACAGGGCCAGTGCACATCCGGCGACGGTGACGTGTGCGCGCAGTATTCGACGCCGTGTGCCGGAGATCGCCCATGCGGTCATCCCGTTCTCGCTTCCCTCGAGGCCAACAGCACCTCAGCGTTCACCCATCGGCGCCGTCGGGCCCGGCGGCGCCGTCCAACCGGGTGAAGGGGGCGGGGTATCGGAGTGAAGGGCCTGGCCTCGCCCGGCGCGCCACGGCCTGCTCCCCTTGTCTCAGTGGCCGGCGAAACCCAAGGCGACCCGCTGGTGAAGTGGTCGGGCGAGTCGCTGCGCGCGCAGGACGGACCGGCACTCGTCGCCAATGGCCTCATGCTCGCCGAGTCCGCGCCGCGTGGCGTGGTCAACCTGTCGATCGCCCCGGAGGGTGGCCGCGCTTGCGCAGCGCGGCGGGATGTCCGGACGAACCTCGAGGCCCGGTCCTGGTCTGGTGGAGCAGGGCCTGCTCGAAGGATTCCGTTCCGCCCGCCGCGTGCTCGTCGATCAGGAGCACAGGGCGTGCCGGAGCGCGGTGCCGCATTGCCTTACTCCCGTACGGATCTTGCCCGCGTGATCGGCCGGGTCGGATTCCAGCCCTCTGACGACGGCGACGGTGACCAGCGCGTAGGCCACGTGCGGAACGATGTCGGCGACCCAGTCGGAGCGTGACCACGTGCGCGGGTCGGTCACGCGCAGCACGGTCATCGGGCCGTTGGTTCCGATCAGAGCCCCCGTCGTCGCCGTGGCGGTCAGGAGCGCGCTTCCCGGTCGCCAGCCGCAGGAGAGCGCAAGACCGAGCAGAGCGCCCATGCCCACACCTGATGCAATGCCGGTCAGGGGACCCAGGCCTTTGACGCGATTCTTCCGTACGTCCTCGTTGCCCGGGATCGGAACGTGCAGAGTCTCCGACAGCCGCTCCACGGTGACTTCGGGTGTCGTGCTCTCGCCCCGGCCGCGGGTCACCATGTCCAAGTAACTGACCGCATTCAGGGCCGTGGTCCCTGCAGCGCCCGCGGCAGCCCCTGCCAGGAGGCCACGAAGGTGCCGGGCGGGACCGGTGACTCCCGTCATGGACCGTTCATCC
This sequence comes from Streptomyces sp. NPDC057486, assembly GCF_042802415.1. Taxonomy (NCBI): domain Bacteria; kingdom Bacillati; phylum Actinomycetota; class Actinomycetes; order Kitasatosporales; family Streptomycetaceae; genus Streptomyces; species Streptomyces sp. NPDC057486. The sequence goes on from NZ_JBHVEE010000201.1 coordinate 10,507, forward strand.
CTTCACCAAGTCCGGCAGCGCGGGATCGACAACCTCTGGGTGTGTCCGGGCGGCGTTGCGTCGATCGCCCTCCACCGTCGCGTAGATGAGGTCTTTGATCAGCGAACGCAGCCGATCGACGGTGTTCTCGCACGAGCGGTATGTGGCCCGCGTTTTCACGGATCAGTACGATCGGCTGCCCGCTGCCGGGGTCCTCGCAGCAGATGCCGATCGGAGCGCCATTCCGCTGGCCGGCGTTGACCATCGCCGTGGGGGCCACGACTCCCCGTACGGATACGGCCCATTCTCAGCTCTGCCGCGTTGCTTCATGGGCCGGTGCGGCCATGGAACACCCCTTGCGTACGCACTATCTCAGTAAATACACCGAATGGCTTACTCCGCCACCTGGGCGCCGAGATCGGACGGCCGAACGGCTTCAGGAATCGCGTCGAGTCCATGGATCTCCGTTGACGGCCTGAAGCCGGCCAGAAGGGATGCCCTATCAGGGATCTGGAGCCCGTACTTCACCTGGCCATCGACGAGGATCCCGCCCATTGTCTCCGGTACGTGAGTGCCCTTGCGATGCACCGCATCTGACGCCGCGCGCTGTCCCGCCAGGGATGACTGGACACCCCTTGGACTCGCGGGCACAGCGTCCGCGTGGGCCGCTCTGGACGGCAAGCCGACCGGCACCGGCCAACTGGTCCTCCTGGCGGCCATGGCCGTGTGCATGGGATGCCAGGGCGGCATGATCCGTGCCGCAGGCGGGCCGAATCTCTCGACCACCTACATGACGGGCGCTCTCACCGGCGCGCTGGTAGCACTCGCCGTCAGGAAAGAGGTTGAGCGATACAACATTGCGGTGATCGCGATACTGCCGACAGGAGCAGGGCTGGCAGCGCTTCTCGTCACCCACGCACGGGCGGCTGCTCTGGCCTTGCCCTTGGTGCTGCTGACTGCGGCCCTCACGCTTTCTTTCCGGCGCCCTGTACCCCACTAGCTAGTGCAGTCGTTGATGTCGTCGTCCGACGATCCGCAGACCAGTCCAAGTCGGGGCTCTGCGTCGAGTCCACGTCCTGGGCCGCGGGTATCACTAGGCGAAAGGTGGTGGTGCAGTTGGGGGAGTGGGGCTACCAGACCATGGCTCAACTGGCGTCGGGCAGTTCGCGCAGGTCCGGGAGGTTGAACAACCGTTGCGCCCGGCGCCCGTTCTCCTCGCGCAGGGCAGTGCCCCACGGCCATGGGTCTTCGGGGGCGAGGCAGGGGCAGACCATGCGGTGCGCGACACGGCAGGTGGCGCCGCGGGTGGGTTCGGCGTCCCACGTGTTCCACGCCTCACCGTCCGCGTTGATGAGCCACCGCCGGCGGGGTGGCATGGGGTCCGACGAAGCCCTCGCCCGCATTGGGAGCGACGAGTCCGGGCTTGCCTCGAACTGGGTCGACCCAAGTGACGGGAGGCAATGGCGTGCAGTGATCAGCCCGTTCTCATCCAGCGGCGTCCTGGCCGGCCGAACGACCGTGTGCCCGTCGCCATCGAGGGCTCCGTCGTGGTTCACCAGAGGCTGACCCAGAACTCTGATGTCGGCGAAGGCATCCATCGCGGCCGTGAGCCCTCGCACGTGGTGGCCGACGGGACCTCCCTCGTCATCGATCCCTCGTAGGGGCGTCGATGTCGTGGGAGGGCCCCCCGGCCACGGCGTGCAGGATGGTGTGGGACCGATGTCAGTGTCGGTCCCGCACCGGCCCGCGGACTACGTCGTCGGTTA
>NZ_JBHVEE010000202.1:0-12022 GCF_042802415.1 Streptomyces sp. NPDC057486
ATATCCTCTACCCTCCTTTGGGGGGGGTTGTTTTTTTTTTACACGACCCGCCCGTCCCCCGGCGCCCCGCGGCCCGGCCCGGGGGCCGCGCGCGGCCGGGGGGGGGGCCCGCCCCGGCGGCCGCCCCCCCCCACGGCGTGGTGCAGGCCGGGTCAGGACGAGAAGAGCATGTGGCCGAAGCTCTTGTGCCGGTAGTGCCCGCCGTGATGGCCGCCGTGGTACTGCGGGGCACCCCAGGCGGGGGCCGGCGCGGCGGGGTAGGCCTGGGGCGCCGGCGGCGCGGGCGGGGCCTGCTGGGTCCACTGCGCCTCGATGCGGGTCAGGGTCTCCAGCTCGCCGTAGTCGAGGAATATCCCCCGGCAGCCGCTGCACTGCTCGATCTGGACGCCATTGCGGTTGTAGGTCTGCATCTGCGCGTGGCACTTGGGACACTGCATGGTCGGCTCAGCTCCTCGCCGTCGGTTCGCCGTCGCCGGAATGCATGCCCGGAGACGATCGGTTCACCCTACGACGGGTGCCCGCCCGCCAACTCGGCCGGGAGGGAAGCGATTCGGGCACAGGCGTCGATCATCGTCTGTTCCACCTCATCCGGATTTCGCCCCTCCGCCGCGGACTTGGCGAAGGCCAGTGCCGCGGCCTGAACCGTCAGGGCGCGGGCCGGAACGTCAAGTTCTGGCCAGGGATCGCCGTCGGCCCGTACGGCGGGCCCGCCCGCTGCCCGGTAGGCATCCAGGAAGCGCAGCCAGACCTCGGCGGGCAGCAGTCCTGCCGCGTACCAGGCGGCCGGGCGGGCGAGGTCCCAGGCGGGGTCGCCGAGCCCCGCGTCGTCGACGTCGATCAGCAGCCATCGGCCATGCGTCGCGGGGTGGCGGACGAGCTGGCCGAGGTGGAGATCGCCGTGGCAGATGAAGTGCGAGCGGTGCGGGGGTGCGGAGGCTTCGTCACGGGCCCAGGCGGGCAGGCGCCGCCATGCTTCGCGTACGGGGGCGGTGGCCGGGTCACCCGGCCGGGCGGCGCACATCCGGGCCACGGCGAGAGCGGCTTTCGCGGGTCCGCGCATGGGAGGAAGGGCGGGCGGGGGCGCGGTGCGGTGGAGCCGGGCCAGGAGGACGGCGGACTCTTCCCAGGGCGCGGCGTCGGGGTCCGCGGGGTCGACCGGTTCGCCGTGGGGCCACAGGGTCACCGGACGGCCGTCGACCACGGGGACAGAAGGCCGGGGTACGGGCGGCAGGAGGATGCCGCTGAGGGCTGGGGCCGAGGCCAGGGCCGTGCGGGCGGCCAGAGCGGCGGTGTCGGTGTCCGGGGCGTGGGCCTTCGCGACCACGGGGCCGGAGCGGACGACCGTACCGTCGGCGCGGTCCGCGAGCACCGCCGGTGCCGGGCAGGAAGGGCAGGGGGCCTCGGTGCGCCGGTGCGGGTGGGCCGTGTCGTGGGCGAGGGCGCCCAGCGCGCGGACAACTGCGGTGGTCACGGTCTCCCCCGGTGGCAACAGGTAGGGCCCGGTCCGCCCCGGGCACGCCGACGAGCGTACGCGCTGCCGCGCAAGCCGTGGCGATCGCGTGACGACGGTGTGGTCCGCCGCCGCGTACTGCCCCCGGACAGCGCGATGTCCGGTCAGCTCCCCAGCTGACCGGACAAACGCTGCCGTCCGCCGCACCCCCGTCCCCACGGGGTTGTTGGCCGGATGTCCCGGTCCGGACCGCTCTTCCGGACCCGGGGCGCCGCTCAGCGCCCCAGCATCACGCCCACGGACGACGCCTGTGTGACCACCGCGTCCCAGCCGCCGAAGACGACTACGAGCAGGGCCGCCAGAGGAAGAACCATGGCCGTCGCCACCAGGGGGTGGCGCGTACCGGACGACCGGCGGCCGCCGAACGCGGCATGAGCCCTGCGTCCCTGCGTGCGGATCATCGTCCACGTCGCCGTGTCCGCCATGGTTCCTCTCCTGACCTGATCGTTGGAGCGGCGGGCGGGTGACCTCGGGGGACGAGTGCATCGCCCGCCGCTTGAGTTCAACATTAGGGACGCGGGGAGGGAGGGTCGTCATGCCCGCGTACCGAATGCCGGGCCTCCCGGAGGATGAGCCGTGGGTGGTCGATGTACTCCCCTGGGTGGAGATCCTGCGCTACGCCTTGGGGTCATCCCGGAGGTGACGCTCGGATGCGTCCTGCCTCGGGACCGGTTGTTCGACCAGGGCGAGCACCCTGGTCGCCATGAAACGGGCGGTACGGACGGCGGTGCCGCTGCGAGTGACTTCACTCACTTCGACCACGCCTCGGCGGACAGCTGTCTCCACCCGGCGGCCTGCTCTGGTGGCCACCACCTCGTACGTACGTGTCGTGTCTCCCGCGTCCACGACTATCTCCACACGATCGCCCTTCACTGATCCAATCCCCCTTCTGCGACGGACCTTTGAGATCTCGCACGGGCCCGGGAGCGTGGATCCGCGGCCCCCTGACCACTCTTCAAGTTTCCCACCCGGCACTGACAATCGATCGGCGGGCGAGGGCGCGGCCTCTGAGCGCGCCGGGCCACGGGTACGTAAGCTGTGCCACGTCAGGCGGACCAGGCAGCGGGGATGGGCAGACGATGGCGATGATGCGGCTCCGGCGCGAGGACCCGCGTGTCGTCGGCTCGTTCAGGCTGCACCGGCGACTCGGGGCGGGCGGCATGGGTGTCGTCTATCTCGGTTCGGACCGGCGCGGCCAGCGGGTGGCGCTCAAGGTGATCCGCCCGGATCTCGCCGAGGACCAGGAGTTCCGTTCGCGTTTCGCGCGCGAGGTATCGGCGGCACGGCGGATCCGGGGCGGTTGTACGGCACGTCTGGTGGCCGCCGATCTGGAGGCGGACCGCCCGTGGTTCGCGACGCAGTACGTCCCCGGGCCCTCGCTGCACGACAAGGTGGCCGAGGAAGGTCCCCTGTCGGCGGCCGAGGTGGCGTCGATCGGGGCGGCGCTCTCCGAGGGGCTCGTGGCGGTGCACGAGGCGGGGGTCGTCCACCGCGACCTGAAGCCGTCGAACATCCTCCTCTCCCCCAAGGGCCCCCGGATCATCGACTTCGGGATCGCCTGGTCGACCGGGGCGAGCACGCTCACGCATGTCGGTACGGCGGTGGGCTCGCCGGGATTCCTCGCGCCCGAGCAGGTGCGGGGCGCGGCGGTGACGCCCGCGACGGACGTCTTCTCGCTCGGTGCCACGCTGGCGTACGCGGCGATGGCCGACTCGCCTTTCGGGCACGGCAGTTCCGAGGTGATGCTCTACCGCGTGGTGCACGAGGAACCGCAGTTGTACGACGTGCACGACGCGCTGGCGCCACTCGTGAGTGCCTGTCTCGCGAAGGATCCGGAGGAGCGGCCGAGCACGCTTCAACTCTCCATGCGTCTCAAGGAGATCGCAGCCCGTGAGGCACACGGCCTGCACGAGGCCCGGCCGCCCGCCCAGCGCTCGGCGCAGGAGCTGGACCGGCCGACCGGCCGGCTCGACGGCCCGTACACCGAACAGCAGACCCGTCGCGCGGCGGGCTCGCCGCCGCCCCGTCCGCAGAGCCGCCAGGCGTCGGCCCCTCCGCGTGGTGCGTCGTCCCGCCCCGGTGGTTCGCGCCCTCAGCAGCAGTTGCCACGCAGAACGACACGCTCCGGCAAGCGCCCGCAGGGCACGAACGGGACGAACGGCCGGCCGGGCACGAACGGGACGAACGGTCGGCCGGGCACGAACGGGACGAACGGTCGGCCGGGCACGCGGCCCGGCACCCGCACGACCTCGACGGGCCGGCGTCCCGCCAATCCGCGGCTGCTGCGGCAGCGGCTCGTCGTCTTCGTCGTGGTGACGCTGCTCGTGGCGCTGGGCATCGCGGCGGCACAGGGGTGCCAGGGGCCGGCCCGCGGGCTGGGCGTCATGGACACCCCCGGTCGGCACGGACAGCACCAGCCGCTGCGGCCCGACGATCCGTGTCAGGAAACGGCAGGCGGTCAGTCCTGCGGGCGGCCCGTCGCCACCGCGTAGAACGCGACCGCGGCGGCCGCGCCCACGTTCAGCGAGTCGACGCCGTGCGCCATCGGAATCCGTACCCATTCGTCGGCGGCGACCAGGGCCTGCGTGGACAGTCCGTCGCCCTCGGCACCGAGCATCAGCGCCACCTTGTCCATCCGGTGCGGCGCCGCCTCCTCGATGCTGCCGGCCTTGTCGTCAGGGGTGAGGGCGAGAAGCCTGAACCCCGCTTCCCGTACGGTCTCCAGTGCCTTCGGCCAGGCGTCGAGGCGGGCGTACGGAACGGAGAACACGGCGCCCATGGAAACCTTGACGGAGCGCCGGTACAGCGGGTCCGCACAGTCCGGGGAGAGCAGCACCGCGTCCATCCCGAGGGCGGCGGCGCTGCGGAAGATGGCTCCGATGTTGGTGTGGTCGTTGACCGCCTCCATGACGACGACGCGGCGGGTCGTCGCCAGCAGCTCCTCGACCGTCGGCAGCGGCTTGCGCTGCATGGAGGCGAGCGCGCCGCGATGCACGTGGTAGCCGGTGACACGTTCGGCGAGCTCCGGGCTGACCGCGTACACCGGGGCCGGGACCTCGTCGATGACGTCGCGCATCACATCGACCCACTTCGCCGAGAGCAGCATGGACCGCATCTCGTACCCGGCGTGCCGGGCGCGTCTGATCACCTTCTCGCCCTCGGCGATGAAGAGTCCTTCGGCCGGCTCCCGCCTGCGCCGGAGTTCGACGTCGGTCAGGCCCGTGTAGTCGTGCAGGCGAGGGTCGTCGGGGTCGTCGACGGTGATGAGATCTGCCACAGGTTGATACTGCCTTGTCCGGTGTGTGGTGCCAACGGCTTGGAGAAAGATCCGTTACCGCTGGTTACTCGGCGGGGTGCGGGGCGGCGTCCGTACCGATCGCGACGACATCGCCGATGACGATCACGGCCGGGGGCCGCACCTCTTCGGCGACGGCCCGTTCGCCGACGGTCGCGAGGGTCGCGTCGACGCGGCGCTGGGATGCCGTCGTGCCCTCCTGGACCAGGGCGACCGGGGTGTCCGGGGACTTGCCGTGGTCGATGAGGGCCTTTGCGATGGCGCCGATCTTGTCGACGGCCATCAGCAGCACGAGGGTTCCGCGCAGCCGCGCGAGCGCCGCCCAGTCGACCAGTGAGCGCTCGTCGTCGGGGGCGACATGCCCGCTGACAACGGTGAACTCGTGGGCGACCCCGCGGTGGGTGACGGGGATTCCGGCTGCGCCGGGCACGGAGATCGAGCTGGAGATGCCGGGGACGACGGTGCACGGGATGCCCTCGGCGGCGAGCGCCTGCGCCTCCTCCATGCCCCGGCCGAAGACGAACGGGTCGCCGCCCTTGAGCCGGACGACGGCCTTGCCCGCCTTGGCGTGCTCGATGAGCGCCTGGTTGATCGCCTCCTGCGCCATGAAACGGCCGTACGGGATCTTCGCCGCGTCGATCACCTCGACGTGCGGCGGCAGTTCGTCGAGCAGGTCGCGCGGGCCGAGCCGGTCGGCGATGACGACATCGGCCTCGGCGAGGAGGCGACGCCCGCGCACAGTGATCAGGTCGGGGTCGCCGGGGCCGCCGCCGACCAGGGAGACACCGGGGGTGGGGCGGGTGCGGTGGTGCGGGGCGGCGAGCGTGCCGTCGCGCAGGCCCTCGACGATGGCGTCGCGGACGGCGGCGGAATGGCGCGGGTCGCGGCCCTGTGCGTCGGTGGAGAGGACGGCGACGGTGACGCCCTCGCTGCGACCGGTGGCCGGGGTCCACGCGGTGGCCACGTCGGCGTTGTCGCTGCGCACGCACCAGGTGCGGGTGCGCTCGGCCTCGGCGGACGCGGCATCGTTCGCGGCGGCGTCGTCGGAGGCGATGAGCGCGTACCAGGTGTCGGTCAGGTCCCCGTCCTCGTACCGGCGGCGCTCCCAGCGGATCTCACCGGCGTCGGCCATCGCCTCGACGGACGGAGTCGCGGACGGCGATACGAGGGTGATGTCGGCACCCGCCGCGACGAGCGCGGGGAGGCGGCGCTGCGCGACCTGGCCGCCGCCGACGACGACGACGCGGCGCCCGCTCAGGCGCAGTCCGACGGGGTACGCGGGGTGATCGGCGTGCTCGGCCATGGCGGTGCGGGCTCCTCGTGCAATGCGGGGTGCGGGCCGCTGCGGCGGTGGAGCGGCTGTGACATGCGGTTTTGTGGGGCGTGGGTCCACGATACGGGGTGCGTCGGGGCGCGGGAGGGACGGTGGGGCGGGTGGGGGCCTGCGCGGAGCCGTCCCCTGCCCGCCCCTGCCCGAAACCGTGGCTCCGCCCCGGACCCGCGCCTCAGGCGCCGGCCGGGCCGAGCACGGCCGGCGCTACTTCTCGGTGACGCCTGCCGAGTCGAACGTCGCCACCTCGTGCATGGCCCGCGCCGCGCTCTGCACGATCGGGAGCGCCAGCAGCGCGCCCGTTCCCTCGCCGAGGCGGAGGTCGAGGTCGACCAGGGGGCGCAGACCCAGCTTGTTGAGCGCGGCTACGTGGCCGGGCTCGGCGCTGCGGTGGCCGGCGATGCAGGCGGCGAGGGCCTCGGGGGCGATCGCCCGGGCGACCAGGGCCGCGGCGCCCGCGCTGACGCCGTCCAGGATGACGGGCGTACGGAGCGAGGCACCGCCGAGCAGGAAGCCTGCCATCGCGGCGTGCTCCAGGCCGCCGACCGCGGCGAGTACACCGATCGGGTCGGCCGGGTCGGGCTGGTGCAGTTCGAGGGCCCGGCGGACCACGTCGACCTTGCGGGCGTGCATCTCGTCGTTGATGCCGGTGCCGCGACCGGTCACCTCAGCCGGGTCCATGCCGGTGTACACGCAGATCAGCGCGGCGGACGCGGTGGTGTTGGCGATGCCCATCTCACCGCTGAGCAGACCCTTGTTGCCCGCCGCGACCAGGTCGCGGGCGGTCTCGATGCCGACCTCGATGGCCGAGAGGACCTCCTCGCGGGTGAGGGCGGGGCCGGTGGTGAAGTCGGCCGTGCCGGCGCGCACCTTGCGGGGCAGCAGGCCGGGTGTCGCGGGCAGCTCCGTGGCGACGCCGACGTCGACCACACACACTTCGGCGCCGACCTGGGACGCGAACGCGTTGCAGACCGCGCCGCCGCCGAGGAAGTTGGCGACCATCTGGCCGGTGACCTCCTGCGGCCACGCGGTGACGCCCTGGGCGTGCACCCCGTGGTCCCCGGCGAAGATCGCGACGGCCGCGGGCTCCGGGATGGGCGGCGGGCACATCCGGGAGAGGCCGGAGAGCTGTGCGGAGATGATCTCCAGCATGCCGAGCGCACCGGCCGGCTTGGTCATCCGCTTCTGGCGTTCCCAGGCCTCGCCGAGCGCCTTGGCATCCAGCGGGCGGATGTTGGAGATGGTCTCCTGCAGCAGGTCGTGCGGTTCCTCGCCGGGCAGGGCGCGGCGGCCGTACGTCTCCTCGTGGACGACCCAGGACAGCGGGCGGCGCTTGGACCAGCCCGCCTGCATCAGTTCGGGCTCCTCGGGGAACTCGTCGACGTAACCGACACAGAGGTACGCGACGACTTCGAGGTGCTCGGGCAGGCCCAGGGCGCGGACCATCTCGCGCTCGTCGAAGAAGCTGACCCAGCCGACGCCGAGGCCCTCCGCGCGAGCGGCGAGCCACAGGTTCTCGACGGCGAGCGCCGAGGAGTACGGGGCCATCTGCGGCTGGGTGTGCCGGCCGAGCGTGTGGCGGCCGCCGCGGGTGGGGTCGGCGGTGACGACGATGTTGACCGGGGTGTCGAGGATCGCCTCGATCTTCAGTTCCTTGAACTGCTTGGCCCGGCCCTTGGGCAGCGACTTGGCGTAGGCGTCGCGCTGACGCTGCGCCAGTTCGTGCATGGAGCGGCGGGTCTCCGCCGAGCGGATGACGACGAAGTCCCAGGGCTGCGAGTGGCCGACGCTGGGCGCCGTGTGCGCGGCTTCGAGGACGCGGAGCAGGACCTCGTGCGGGATGGGGTCGCTGCGGAAGCCGTTGCGGATGTCGCGGCGCTCGCGCATCACCCGGAGCACGGCTTCGCGCTCGGCGTCGTCGTAGCCGGGGGCGGGTGCGGAGGCGGGAGCCGGGGTCTCGGCGGCAGCCTCCGCGGCCTCGGGCTCCGCCGCTGCGGCGGCCTGGACCGGTTCGATGGGCTGCTGGTCCGCAACGGGCTCCGTGTCGGCCGGCTCCGTGTGCGCGGGGACCTCTGCGGGCTCGGCGACAACTGCCGGCTCGGCGGCAACTGCGGCGGGCGCGTCGGCCACGGGGGCCGTGAGGTCCGGGGTCTCGATGACCTCGGGGCCGGTTTCGGGCTCCGGTTCGGGGGCCGTCACCGTCTCGGGCGCAGCCTCGGCCACGAGGACGGGTGCGGGGGCGGGCTCCTCCGGAGCGGTGACCGGCTCGGGGGCCACGACCGGCTCGGCTGCAACGACCGGCTCCTGGACGGCGACCGGCGCGGGGGCCGGTGCTTCGACCGCTTCGACCGGATGGACGGTTTCGGCGCTCTCGATGACCGGGACGGGTGCGGGCTCGACGACCGGGGCGGGTGCGGGCTCGACGGCGATCGCCACGCGCTCGGGCAGGGGTTCGGGTGCGGGCTCGAATGCCGCGACCGGCTCCGCGGCCGGCGTCGGGGCCAGATGCGGGGTGGTCGGCACCGACCCCTCCACGGGCACGAACTGGCCTGCGGACGCTGCTTCCACCGGTGTCTCCACCGGCGCGGGGGCCTCCGCGGACGGCTCGAACGGAACCTCGGCCGCGGCCGGCACGGCGACCGGCTCTGCAGCCGGTTCGGCCACCGGGGCGGGCCGGACGGACTCCGGAACGACCGTTTCTGCGACGGATTCCGCGGCCACGGGCGCCGCGACCTGCTCCGGAGCATGGGCCGCCCACGGGCTCCCGCCCTGCGGCGGGATCTCGCCGAGCTGCGGGCCCGGCAGCACAGCCGCATCGGTGCCCGGCTGGTCGAAGTACTCGGGACCGGTGGTGGGCGGTGCCGAGTGCCGTGCGGGCATCGGGGGCTGCGGCGCGCCCGCGGGTCCTCGGTCGGCGAGCGAACGGACCACTCCACCGGTCGGCGTCCCGCCGTACGACGGGGTCGACTCACCCGAGGCCGGGCCGCGGTGCAGCGGTCGGCGTACGGGGGCGGCGGCCTGCGCCACCGGAGCCTGTGCGGAAGCGGGGGCCTGGGCCGGCATACGTACGCCACTGAGGTCGACGGCACCCGAGTCGCGGCCGCCGGACTCGTGCGTGCCCTGCCCGCTCTCGGTCATCGCTCCGGCCACCGCCTGCTGCACGGCGTACATCGCCGGGTCCGGTGCCTGGACCTGCACGGGTCCCTGGGCCTGTACGGCCTGCACGGCGGTCCGGCCCTGCGGCTGCGCCTGGTAGACGGCCTGCTCGGCTCCGCCGTCCGTCGGCTGACCGGGTGCCGGGGCAACCTGCTGGTCGCTCCAGGCGCCCTGCGGGCTCGGCATCAGCAGAAGGTCGTCGTCCTCGGTCGCATGCTCGGAGGGGGCGAGGAAGGTGTACGCACCCGGGGCGGGGATGCCCGGTTGCTCCACCATGCCTGCGTTCTCCGGCAGTCCCTCGCCCGGGATCTGGCCGGTGTCACTCATGCGTACCCCTCGCCCATCGTCAGTGCTCCTTCGGCCCTTCGCCCGGGACGCCCGAACACGGCACGCCGGTGCTCGTCATGAAGAACGAGCGGGCTCGCCGCGCGGCACGAATCGGACGCGGACGTACATCATTCTCGCGGCCGTTCGCCACCGCGGCAGGTAGTTCTGCCACGGCTCGCTGTGGGCTGCGCCACGTTGCGCGTCCCCCGGGGTTTGCCGTACCACAACGAGGTCCAAAACGGTCCCCTTTTCCGGACATTGACGAACGAACCGACGAACGTCCCGGTGCGGTGCAACGATCGGCCAGCCTACCTCGCGCAGTACGCCGACCGGGTCACGGGGCGAGGTCCGATCGCACGGCCGAGAGCAGAAACACGACCGAGCGTTCGCGCTCCGCCCATGCGGACGTGTCGAGTTCGACGGACTGGAGGAGTGCGCACTCGACCGTGTATCCGTTCCCGGCGAGTGCGGCGCCGAGCGCTTCGGCCTCGTCGCGGGTCGAGGCGTGGGTGACGATCCGTTCGGGCCGGCGGTCGGCGACGGCGGTGACGACGGGGACGCCGCCGCCCCCGATCCGTACGACATCCGGCTCGGGCAGCCGCTCCAGCACATGGGGTGCGCGGCCCTGGACGACCTGGAGCTGTACACCGAAGGCGCGGGCAGCGGTGGCCGTTCGGGCGCAGGCGTCCGGGTCGCTGTCGACCGCAAGGACCGCCGCGCCGAACCGCGCCGCCTCCACGGAGAGGGCGCCACTGCCGGAGCCGATGTCCCAGACGAGGTCGCCGGTACGCGGGCCGAGGCGGGCGAGTTGGGCGGCGCGCAGCCCCGGGGATTCGCCCTCGGAGCCGGTGGCACTGTCCGGGTAGGCGTCGGAGGGCAGTGCCCAGCCCCGTACGCCGTGGGGGTGGCGGCCCGAGACCCAGGCACCGGTGGTCTGCTGTTCCGGCCCGCTGCCGATGACGATCACGACGTTCGGGTCGCGCCAGACGTGGTCGGCGGCCTTGTCGGACGTCAGGACGGTGACCTGTTCGCGTGCGGTGCCGAGTTCCTCGCAGATGACGAAGGTGCGGTGGACGCCGTCGAGGAGCAGGGCGAGTTCGGCGGGTCCCGCGCCGGGCGAGGTGAGGACGGCGACCTTGTGGTGGGCGCGGCAGACATTGACGGCGCGGCGCAGGGTGCGGGGGTGGGCGACGACGATCTGGGCGTCCTCCCAGGGCATTCCGGCGCGGGCGAACGCGGTGGCCACGGCCGACACGGCGGGCACGACTTCGACTTCCAGTCCGTGTTCGGGTGCGCGGAGGTTGCGTACGACCCCGAAGAAACCGGGGTCGCCGTCGGCGAGGACCACGGCGGTACCGCGGTGGCCGGCGATCCTGCGGGCGGCCAGGTCGATGGAGCCGAGGCGGATCCGTTCGGCTGCTGCCGGGACTTCGGGGAGAGCGAGGTGGTGGGCGGCGCCCGCGACGAGGGTGGCGGCCGAGAGCGCGGCCGTGGCCACCGCGGTCAGTGGCGAGCCGTCCCAGCCGATCACCGTGACCCGGTCGGCCATCTGTCGTCAGTCTCCTGGAGTTGTCGCAGGTGGGCTGCCCACGAGAGGGCGGGCAGGGTGAGACTATCCGGTCCCCGACCGGTCCGTACCGGTGCGGTCCCCTGCGTCAGTTCCAGTCGCTGTAGGTGCCGTAGCCGCCGGCGTCGGCCAGCTGCTCGGCGACTCCGTCGAGGTCCTCGGGCAGCAGGCCCCAGACGATCAGGTCGGTCCTGATGTCGGTCCAGCCGCCGTCCTCGGTCTGAGTGCGCGCTATCCGGGCGTTGCGCAGGACGCCCTCGCTGATGCAGCCGAGCTTCTGGGCGACCTGCTGGGAGGCGGTGTTGTCGGCGGCGGTGCGCAGTTCGATGCGTTCGAAGCCCTGGTCGCGGAAGAGCCACTGGGCGACGGCGAGGACCGACTCGGTGGCGTATCCCTCACCGCGGGCCCAGGGGGCCGTGATGTAGGCGGCCTCGGTGGCGAGGGTGCGCCAGTCGGTGTTCTGCAGCCGGACCGAGCCGACGAGGCGCTGGGTGAGGAATTCGGTGACGGCGAAGACGATGCCGTCGCCGCCCGTTCGCTGTGCAGGAGCGATCCTGCGGACCCAGCGTTCGGCGTCGACCTGGGTGTAGGGGTGGGGCGCCTCGGTCCAGGCCGTGACGAGTTCGTCGTTCATCATCTCGATGTACGCGGGAACGTCGGCCATGTCGAAGGGGCGCAGCACCAACCGATCCGTGCTGATGGAGATGGACGGAAAGGTGGAAGTCATGCGCAGCTCCATGCCGAAGACCGTGTAAAGGCACAGCATGCAGCATGGGACGGACCTTGCGCATGGCCGGGTCCGCACGGCGGAGCCCCGCGCACCCCGGTGGGGTGCGC
>NZ_JBHVEE010000203.1:0-11942 GCF_042802415.1 Streptomyces sp. NPDC057486
TTCAGTTTTTTATAAGACACTGTACCCGGCAAACTGCCGCCAACGGTGAGTTGTTGAGCGAAGCCCGGGGACGGCCGTCGCCCGTATGGTCGGGCGCCGGCCTTCCGTGTTCGCGGAATTTCAACAAAGTGTTGACGTGGTGTTGTGGAGGGCGTTAGCTATCCGCAGCCCGACCAACGCACAGCGAAAAAAGCCACGGAGGCTCCCGTGACTCTGAGCTCCACACCGGGCCTCGCCCGGTTCAACACTCTGGCGGACGACGAGGCCACCACCGCGTTGCACGAGGTGTGTGCCAGTGCGGCATGGGGGAGAGCGATCCTCTCCCGGCGCCCGTACGCCACCGCAGAAGCCCTTCTCGCCACCAGTGATGCCGTCATGGCCGAGCTGAGCCGCGAAGATCTGGCCGACGCGATGGCCGGTCACCCCCCGATCGGCCGCCCGGCCCCCGGGGACCCGACCTCCTCCCGCGAACAGCGGGGGATGGCCGACGCCACCGAGGAGCTCAAGGCCGAGATGCTCGAACTGAACCTGGCCTACCAGGAGCGGTTCGGACATGTCTTCCTGATCTGCGCCACCGGTGCCACCGGAGAGCAGATGCGCGACGCGGTGAAGTCCCGGATCGGGAACTCGCCCGAGCAGGAGCGCGAGATCGTGCGCACCGAGCTGGGCAAGATCAACCGCATCCGGCTGACCCGCCTCGTAACCGAAGGAGAGTGACGGTCTTGAGCACCGACACCACCGCATCGGTGTCCACGCACATCCTGGACACCAGCATCGGCCGCCCCGCCGCAGCCGTCGCCGTCACGCTCGCCGCCCGCAGTGGCAGCGACGCGCCATGGGTGACGCTCGGCGGGTCCGCGACCGACGCGGACGGGCGATGCAAGGACCTGCCGGCGCTGCCGGAGGGCACCACCCATGTACGTCTCGACTTCGAGACCGAGGCGTACTTCTTCAACAAGCAAGCCGAGGCGCAGCAGGACGCCCCCCGCGTAAGGGACAGCGGTGCGTTCTTCCCGGAAGTGGCGATCACCTTCGCCGTCGTACCGGGCGAGCACTATCACGTACCGCTGCTGCTCAACCCGTTCGGCTACTCCGTATACCGAGGGAGCTAGCAGACATGCCCACGATTCTCGGCCAGAACCAGTACGGCAAAGCAGAGAACCGCGTCGTCAAGATCACGCGGGATGGCGACACCCACCACATCAAGGACCTGAACGTCTCGGTCGCCCTCTCCGGCGACATGGACGACGTCCACTACTCCGGCTCCAACGCCAACGTCCTGCCGACCGACACCACCAAGAACACGGTGTACGCGTTCGCCAAGGAGTACGGCATCGAGTCCGCCGAGCAGTTCGGCATCCACCTCGCCCGCCACTTCGTGACGTCGCAGGAGCCGATCCATCGGGCGCGCATCCGTATCCAGGAGTATTCCTGGGAGCGCATCGCCACCTCGGACAACAACTCCAAGTTCATTGGCTCGGACGAGGTCAACCACTCCTTCGCCCGCAAGGGCCAGGAGCTGCGCACCACCCAGATCACCTACGACGGTGAGAGCTGGCAGGTCATCTCGGGACTCAAGGACCTCACGGTCATGAACACCACCAACTCGGAGTTCTGGGGTTACGTCAAGGACAAGTACACGACGCTCAAGGAGGCGTACGACCGCATCCTGTGCACCGATGTCGCCGCCGCCTGGCGCTACAACTGGACCAGCGACGGCGACCGGATGCCCAACTGGGAGAAGTCGTACGCGCAGGCCAAGAAGCACATCCTGCAGGCCTTCGCCGAGACGTACTCCCTCTCGCTGCAGCAGACCCTCTACCAGATGGGGTCGAGGGTGATCAACAGCCGCAGCGAGATCGACGAGATCCGCTTCTCCCTGCCGAACAACCACCACTTCCTGGTGGACCTGGAGCCCTTCGGTCTCAAGAACGAGACCGCCGACGGCGCTGTCTACTTCGCGGCCGACCGCCCGTACGGACTCATCGAGGCCACCGTGCTGCGGGACGGCATCGAGCCGCAGATCCCGGTCGACATGACCAACCTCTGACGCGGCCCTGAGCCGGTCCCCGCCCGCCGACGGGCGGGGACCGGCCGACCCGGAGGGAAACCCCATGGCACAGCCTGCAACGGGCCCGGCAGCAGACGGCCCCTGTACCGCACCACCGGAGAACGCCGTCCATCCGGTGGACGAAAAGCTTTCTCCCTCGCGGCTCGTCCCCGCCGCGCTCCAGCACATCGCCGCCATGTATGCGGGCGTCGTCACCCCTCCGCTCATCATCGGCCAGGCCGCCGGCCTGGACCCGGCCGGAATGACCCGGCTGATCGCGGCCAGTCTGCTGATCGCCGGACTCGCCACCCTCCTGCAGACGCTAGGCATCGGCGGCGTAGCGGGAAACCGGCTGCCGTTCGTCAACGCCGCGTCCTCCGCCGGCATCGCCCCGATGCTCGCCATCGCCGAGACCAGCGCCCCCGGCCACCAACTCCCGGCGATCTACGGGGCGGTGCTCGTCGCCGGAGCCTTCTGTCTGGCCGTCGGACCCTTCTTCGGGCGGCTCCTCCGCTTCTTCCCGCCGCTCGTCACCGGTGTCGTCATCACCCTCATCGGCGTCACCCTGATGCCGGTCCCGGTCTCCTGGGCGCAGGGCGGTGACAAGGAAGCCGCCGACTTCGGCGCCATGAAGTACTTGGCGCTGGCCGCCTTCACCCTTGCCGTCATCCTGCTGATCCAGCGATTCGGGCGAGGCTTCGTCAAACAAGTCGCCCTGCTCCTCGGCCTGTTGATCGGCACGCTCGCCGCGGTCCCGTTCGGGCTGGCCGACTTCTCCGCGCTGAGATCCGCACCGCTCGCGGCCCTGCCGGCACCCTTCGCCTTCGGTGCCCCCGAGTTCAAGCCCGCCGCCATCCTGTCCCTCTGCATCGTCATGCTGGTCCTGATGACGGAGTCCTCGGCCGGCATGCTGGCACTCGGCGAGATCTGCGACCGGCGCACCGACGGGCGGACCATCACCCGCGGCCTGCGCACCGACGGCATCGCCACCCTGCTCGGCCCGGTCTTCGGAGGTTTCCCGACGAGCGCGTTCGCGCAGAACGTCGGCGTGGTGTCACTGACGAAGGTACGCAGCCGCTACGTCGTCGCCGCCGCGGGCGGAGCACTGATCGTCCTGGGCGCCTTCCCTGTCCTCGGCGCGGTCGTCTCCCTCGTCCCGATGCCCGTGCTCGGTGGCGCCGGAATCGTCCTGTTCGGCTCGATCGCCGTCAGCGGCATCCGTACGCTCTCCGAGGCCGGACTCGACGACAGCTCCAACATCATCCTGGTCGCCGTGGCGCTCGGCGCGGGCATCATCCCGCTCGCCGCGCCCGCCTTCTACGCCGGATTTCCGTCCTGGGCGCAGACCGTGCTGGGCTCCGGGATCAGTGCGGGAGCGCTTGTCGCGGTCCTGCTCAACCTGTTCTTCCATCATCTCGGCACCCACAGCCACACGGCTGTGGCACTCAAATCCTCCTAGGGTCCTGCCGTGCCCACCTCATCACAGAGAGAAGAAGGAAGCGCCATGGCAGCCCCTGATCGTGTGGAACGCATCGTCATCGAGAACTGTTCGATCGCGACCGTCGACGCCGACGACACCGAGTACGCCTCGGGTCATGTCGTCGTCGCGGGCAACCGCATCGAGCACGTAGGCGCCGGCCGGGCCCCCGAGGGGCTGGAGAACGTCGTGCGACGCATCGACGGCGCAGGGCACCTCGTCACCCCCGGCCTGATCAACACCCACCACCACTTCTACCAGTGGATCACCCGGGGCCTGGCCACCGACCACAACCTCTTCGACTGGCTGGTCGCCCTCTACCCGACCTGGGCGCGCATCGACGAGCCGATGGTCCGCGCCGCGGCGCAGGGCTCGCTCGCGATGATGGCCCGCGGCGGTGTCACCACCGCCATGGACCACCACTACGTCTACCCGCAGGGCTCCGGCGACCTGTCCGGCGCCATCATCGGAGCCGCCCGCGACATGGGCGTACGGTTCACCCTCGCCCGCGGCTCCATGGACCGCAGCCAGAAGGACGGCGGGCTGCCGCCGGACTTCGCCGTCGAGACGCTCGACGGTGCGCTCGCCGGCACCGAGGCGACCATCGACGCGCACCACGACGGCTCCTTCGACTCCATGACGCAGATCGCCGTCGCACCCTGCTCGCCCTTCTCCATCTCCACCGAACTGCTCCGCCAGGGAGCCGAGCTGGCCCGCCGCCGCGGGGTCCGGATGCACACCCACGGCTCGGAGACCGTGGAGGAGGAGAAGTTCTGCCACGAGCTGTTCGGGATGGGCCCGACCGACTACTTCGAGTCGACGGGCTGGCTCGGCGACGACGTATGGATGGCCCACTGCGTCCATATGAACGACTCCGACATCGCCGCGTTCGCCCGCACCGGCACCGGCGTCGCGCACTGCCCGTCCTCCAACGCCCGCCTCGCGGCAGGCATCGCCCGGGTACCCGACATGCTGGCCGCGGGTGTCCCCGTCGGGCTCGGTGTCGACGGCACCGCCTCCAACGAGTCCGGTGAACTCCACACCGAGCTGCGCAACGCCCTCCTCATCAACCGCCTCGGCGCCCACCGCGAGAAGGCACTGAATGCCCGTCAGGCCCTGCGCCTGGGAACGTACGGCGGCGCCCAGGTCCTCGGCCGCGCAGACCAGATCGGGTCGCTGGAGGTCGGCAAGCTCGCCGACCTGGTGCTCTGGAAGCTGGACACGCTCGCGCACGCCTCCATCGCCGACCCGGTCACCGCGCTCGTCTTCGGCGCCGCCGCCCCCGTCACCCTCTCCCTCGTCAACGGGAGGACGGTCGTCGAGGGCAACCACCTGACCACGGTGGACGAGGACGTCATCGCCCGCGCCACCCGCGACGAGGCTCGCCGCCTCGCGCAGATCGCCGCCGGGGCCTGACGGCTCCGGGGCACCTCCCCCAGAACGGCCGGCCGGAGGGGGACGGCCCTCGGCCGGCCGCCGTGGACCCGAGCGGGGTCCACGGCAGCCGGTCCGGCGAACACGCACTCAGAAGTGCGCGTTCGCCGGACCGGTGATCCAAGCTGCCGCACCAGCTGCACGACCTGCACCACCTGCACCACCTCCCTGACACCCACGTCGCCTTGACGTGTACCCGACCGGAGGAACCGCCGTGGCAGCACAGCCCAGGTTTCGCAACGACGCAGTCGCAGTTCCCGACCAGCAGCCCGTACCGGACGACCCGCAGATCTCCGGCGGCAAGCATCCGGTCGACGAGACCCTCCCCCCACTGAAGATGTTCACCAGCGGACTGCAGCATGTGGCCGCGATGTACGCGGGCGTCGTGGCACCGCCCATGATCGTGGGACCCGCCGTGGGACTCACCGCCAAGGAGACCGCCTTCCTGATGGGGGCGAGCCTCTTCACCGCGGGCATCGCCACCCTGCTCCAGACCCTCGGCTTCTGGCGCATCGGCGCCCGGCTGCCGTTCGTCAACGGCGTCTCGTTCGCCGGGGTGACGCCGATGATCGCGATCGGCAAGGATCGCGGGCACGACGGCATCGCCGTCATCTTCGGCGCGATCCTCGTCGCCAGTCTCCTCGGCTTCGTACTCGCCCCCTACTTCTGCAAGCTGGTCCGCTTCTTCCCGCCCGTCGTCACCGGGACCGTCATCACCCTGATCGGCGTCTCGTTGCTTCCGGTCGCCTTCAACTGGTCCCAGGGCGGCAACGCGACGGCCGACGGCTACGGGTCGACGACCAACATCTCCATGGCCGCCGTCACCCTGGTCATCGTCCTCGCCCTGCGCAAACTGCTGCGCGGCTTCCTGCAGCAGATCGCGATCCTGCTCGGTCTGGTCGCCGGCACCCTGATCGCGATCCCGGTCGGCATCACCGACTTCGGCGCGATCGGGGACGCCGACCTGATCGGCTTCCCGACCCCGTTCCACTTCGGGGCACCGCAGTTCGAGATGGCCGCCATCGTCTCGATGTGCATCGTGATGCTCGTCTGCATGACCGAGTCCACCGCCGACATGCTCGCCCTCGGCAAGATCGTCGGCCGGCCGGCGGACGAGCGGACCATCGAGGGCGGTCTGCGCGCCGACACCCTCGGCAGCGCCGTCAGCCCGATCTTCAACGGCTTCATGTGCAGCGCCTTCGCGCAGAACATCGGCCTGGTCGCGATGACCAAGGTGCGCAGCCGGTTCGTCGTCGCCGCGGGTGGCGTCATCCTGATCGTGCTCGGTCTGGTCCCCGTGGCCGCGTCCGTCATCGCGCTCGTCCCCCTGCCGGTGCTCGGCGGCGCGGGCATCGTGCTCTTCGGCTCGGTCGCCGCGAGCGGCATCCAGACGCTGGCCACCGCCGCCCTGGAGAAGGGGGAGAACGCGTTGATCGTCGCGGCCGCCGTCGGCATCGGCCTGATCCCGATCGCCGCGCCGGAGTTCTACCACGCGTTCCCGAAGGACCTCCTCGTCGTGCTGGACTCGGGGATCTCCACCGGGTGCGTCGTGGCGATCGTCCTCAACCTCGCCTTCAACCACCTGGGCAGGAAGCCGGAGGAGGGGAACGAGGAAGAGCCCTCCGTCCCGGCAACGGCTCCGGTGGGCGCGCACTGAGTGTGTCCGGTACGGCGCTGTGGCGCGCACGGCGGGAGCCGTACGCGCCACAGACGTATTCCGGGCAGGCCTGGGCGGGACTCAGCCGATGTGGTAGCTGTCGCCGTACACCTTCCACTCCGGCGGCGGATCCAGGTTCAGATTGCGCTCCTTCAGGAAGACCCGCTGGGCGGTGTCCACCCGGCTGGTGTCCGAGTGGGCCCCCTCCTGCCGCAGCGCCCAGACCCGCGCGTCCAGGAAGGCGTTGAGGTAGGTCACCTCGTCGCCGCCCTGCGACGGCGGCTTCGCCCTGGCGAGCGCGCGCTTGCGGATGGAGCTGAAACTCGTGCTGTCGCTGCCGTCGCCGTGCGTGACGATGGCGTCGTAGTAGTCGAACTGGCCGAGTGTGCCGATGCCGTCGGCCTTCCCCCGATCGACCGCCGGGTCGAAGTACACCCGGTCCCGTTCGTCGTTCTGGGCCTGCTTGAAGGCCGGGTCCGACGCGGCGGTCGCCCAGTCCTCGGCGAAGTTCGGGTCGAGGCCGTCATGCGAGTCGGTGCCGTTCACCTCCCGCAGAGCGGGGAGGTACTTCGCGAGGACGTTGCCCGGCTTGCGCCGGGTGTACAGCTCGACGAGGTCGAGCATGTCGCCGGTGCCGGAGCAGAAGCCGATGATGCCCGCGGTGTAGCCGCGGCCGTCGCCGATGTCCTCGATGTACTTGTACTGCCCCTTCCAGTCGAGCGTGGAGTTCTCCGCGCTGGAGACCAGCTGCATGGCGATCTCCTTCTTCGCCGGATTGTCCAGCCCGGTGGCGGCAGCCGCCTTCCGGGTGGCGGAGACCTCGTGGCGCACGGCTGGATGCGTGGGGGCGCCGGCGTGGGCGGTTGCGGGTGTCGTCGTGAGGGTCACCCCGAATGCGACCAGTGTGAGCCGTACGGGGCGAGTGTTGCGACGTGCGGCGTGCTTGTGACGTGCGGCGTGCTTATGGGAAGCGGGCACCATTCCTCCAAAGGGAGTTCGTCGTTCCGGATCCGCTCGGAAGCTTTCCTACCAGAGCGGAGTGGGAGTCGTGGCGGAGTGGGAGTCGTGCACTCGTTCGGCGCAAGCGAGTTGAGTCCGCTTCCGGCTACGGAAAAGCCCCGCACCACGTGCCGGACGCGCGGTGCGGGGTCGTACGGGGCGGCCTGTGTATCAGGGGCGGACACCCTCTGGCCGACGGCCGACGGCCGTCGGCAGTCGGGGTGGGCGACGTGGATCCCTACGTCCGTGGGGCCACCCTGCGGGTCGCCCATGGACCGATGCCGGCCGAGATCCTGACCCTGTTCTCCTCGACCGCGCAGACCGCCGATCGCGGGTTCAATGTCCGTCGATGTGGTAGCTGTCGCCGTACACCTTCCACTCCAACGGCGTTTCCAGCTGGAGTCTGCCCTCGCGTACGAAGACCCGCTGCGCCGTCTCGACGCGACTGGTGTCGGAGTGCGAGGGTTCCTTGCGGATCGCGGCGACCCGGGCATCGAGGAAGGCGTTCAGATACGTCACCTCGTCGCCACCCCGGGACGGCGGTTCGGCGGCGTCGAGAGCCTCGCGGCGCATCGTACGGAAGCCGACCGTGCCGTCCGAGTCGGCGGCCCCGTGCATCACATAGGCGTCGTAGTAGATGAACTGGCCCAGGGCGCCGAGACCGTCGTCCTTCCCCTGTTCGACCGCCGGATCGAAGTACGAGCTGTCCCGTTCGGCGTCCTGCGCCGATCGGAACGCGGGGTCGGCGGCCGCTTCCGCCCATGCCTCGGTGAACGGGCGCCCGAGACCGTCGTGCGAGTCGCTGCCCTTCACCGCGCGCAGAGCGGGCAGAAACCGTTCCAGCGGATTGCCGGGGCGCGCCGACGCGTACCGCTCGACGACCCTCAGCATGTCGCCGGTGCCGGAGCAGAAGCCGATGATGCCCGCGGTGTAGCCGCGGCCGTCGCCGATGTCCTCGATGTACTTGTACTGCCCCTTCCAGTCGAGCGTGGAGTTCTCCGCGCTGGAGACCAGCTGCATGGCGATCTCCTTCTTCGCCGGATCGTCCAGCCCGGCCGCCGGGGAGCCATTGCCGGAAAAGCCCCCGGGCGAGCGCCCGGAACACCCCGCCAGCAGGGCGGTCACCGTGACCAGAGCGATGAACGGAGCCGTGGCGGGGGCGAGCCGGGAACGCGGAATGACCTTCACTTCTCCAGCCTGCCAGGCACGGAGAGGGATCTTGGTCCGTTCGCCTGTAGCGTCAGGGTATGGAAGATCAGTCTTTTGTGGATGTCGGCGACGTCAGGCTCGCGTACCGGTCCTGGGGCGACCCGTTCGGCTCGCCCGTCGTCCTGCTGCACGGCCTCGGTGGTTCCGCCGCGAGCTGGGAAGCGGTCGGGAGCCTGCTCGGCGAGGAATGGCGGGTGTACGCCCTCGACCTGCGCGGGCACGGGGAGAGCGACTGGCCCGACGAGTACTCCTTCGAGCTGATGAGGGACGACGTCCTCGGCTTCCTCGACGAGTGCGAGCTCGACCGCGTCGGTCTCGTCGGCCACTCCATGGGCGGCGTCGTCGCCCATCTGCTCGCCCAGGAGCACGCGGACCGGGTGGAGCGCCTGGTGCTGGTGGAGACCCCGCCGCCGTTCCCCAGTGAGCCGCGGCCCGCCGCGCAGCCCGAAGGGCCGGTCGACTACGACTGGAATGTCGTCGCGCCCGTCCGGGCCCAGGTCGCCGACCCCGACCCGCGGTGGGCGCAGGGTCTCGGCGAGATCGTCGCGCCGACGCTGATGATCGCCGGCGGTCCGGAGAGCACCATGCCGCAGGGCCGGCTGGCCGACATGGCCTCCCTGATCCCGGACTGCCGGCTGATCACGCTCGGCGGCGGCCACCGGGTCCACGAGACCCACGCCGACCAGGTCGCCCAGCAGATCACCGAGTTCTTCACCAGCTGAAGCCCCGGCAGCCGGCGTCATCCGATCGGGCGACCGGAAGATCGGAGCCGGCGAAACCGCACCGGTCGGCATGGGGGAGCGGCCGGGCCGGAGCCATTGTCGGTGCCGGGTGCCAAGATCGTCCGTATGGAGCTTGCACCGTTCTTCGCCGAGGTCGACGCCCAGCCGTGGGCCGAGCTGCAGCATGCGTACGGAAGCGCCGCCGATGTGCCCGACTGCCTGCGGGTGCTCGCCGGGGACGACGAGGACGCGGCGTCCGAGGCGCTCTCCGAGCTGTACGGCAGCATCCTGCACCAGGGGTCGGTGTACGAGGCGACGGCTCACGCGGTGCCGTATCTGGCGCGGCTCGCGGAGGCCGGGCACCGCACGGAGGATCTGCTGGTGCTGCTCGGCGGGATCGCGGAGGGCGGCGAGGACCGGGGGGAGACGGATGAAGCCGCCTGCCGGGCAGCCGTCGTCGCCCAGCTTCCGTTGATCCTGGGCTGGATCGCCGACGAGAGTCCCGGGTTGCGGCAGGCCGCCGCGTGGACGGGGCCATGACGGGGGCGTCCGGTCAGGTGCTGCCGGTGCTCCGGAGGCGCTGGGCGGAAGAGGCGGACCCCCTTGTCCGGGCCGAACTCCTCGGAGCCATCGCCCATCTGGACCCGGCAGGCAGCGTTGCCGAGGCGACCGAAGCCATGGGTGCCGGCGAGCCGGGCGAGGTGAGGATCGCGGCCCTGCTGGCCGGCGTCGACGCGGGCCGGCCCTGGGGCCCCGCCCACCACGAGGCGATGCTGATGCTCCTCCCGGCCGACGGGCTGGTCCGGACCCGCCTCGACCAGGAGCGCAACGAGCCGCTGCAGTACGTCGTCGATTCCCTGCTGCTCCGTGACACCCCCGAGGACCGCGAAGCGGCCTACGGCCTGCTCGACGCGGCACTGCGCAGCTCCGACCCCGACACCCGCGCCGAGGCGCTGTGGGCGGCCGAGACCGCCTGTCAGCTCTCGCGCAGCGCGCCCGAACGGCTGGCGGCGCCCCTGCGTGCCCTGACGGCCGACCCGGCTGCCGTGCCCGCGGCGTACTCGCTCCTGCGGAAGCTGGGCGTCCATGGAGCGGCGGCCGCCCCGGTCCTGGCCCAACTCGCGGCAGCGGAGGGTGATCCGGCGGACCGGGCCCTCGAAGCGCTTGTCGCCGTGGCCCCCGCGCAGGCCGCGCCGCTCCTTGCGCGCGACCTGGGGCAGCGCCCGCGCGCGCTCGGTGCCGTATGCGGCTTCCCGGTCAGAGGGGCAGCCGCCCTCTCGTTCCCGTACGACCCCGACCTGCTGGACGCGATCCGTGTCCGCCTCGTCGCGGACGATCTCGAGGGCAATGAGCCGTTCTGGCTCACGGCCCTGCTCACCGCCTGGGGGAGCCGGGCATCCTCGGCCCTGCCCGAACTGCGGTCCGCGCTGGCCCGGTTCCCGAAGGTCGTCCCCAGGGCGCTGGTGGCGGTCTGCCCGCCGGAACACCGCGCGGAGACGGCGGAGCTCCTGACGGCCGCGGCCCGCTCCGGACCGAAGGCGGGCAGGCTCGCGGCGGCCGGGGCGGTGCACGAGCTGACCGGCGACACCGGCCCCCTGCTGGCAGCGACGGCCGCACGGCTCGCCGAGGGGGGCATCGACGTGCGGGAGGTTGCGCGCACTGCCGGCGAACTGGGCCCGGAGGCAGCCGATCTGGTGCCCGCCCTGCGGTCGGCGCTCAGTGTCCCCGAGCGGAACCGCACCATCCCGCAGCTGGACGGCGATGTCGAGATCGCCGTCGCGCTGTGGCGGATCACGGGGGACGCCGAGGAGGCGGTGCCGGTGCTCGCCGGGGTACTCGCGGAGGTCGAACCGGCCTGGATGCGCTGGACGTTCATCCGCGCCGCGCATGCGGCGGCCCTCATCGGAGAGGCGGCCCGCCCGCTGGTCCCCGCGCTGGAGGGCCTGCTGACGGACCGGCAACAGACCCCGGCCGCGGTACTTGCCCTGCACGCGATCGCACCCGAGTCCCTCGACGCCCCCCGGCTGGCCGGCCTGCTCCTGGACGCCGCAGAGGCGGACGCCGAACCCGTCACCGCCATCGAGGCCCTGGTTGCCCTCGGCCCGACCGCCCTCACCGACGACCACCTGAACCGGCTGGCCGCCCTCGCCGAACGGGACCTGCGGGTGACGGCGTCAGGACTGGAGTCGGGCATCGCCCCGGCCGACGAACGACTGCGCGACCGCGCGCGCGAGGCGGTGCGTACGCTGCGACCGCACTGACCACGCGTGCGGAATCGCCTGTGCGCCGCGGGCGCGCCGAGACGGGACGGACCGGCGGGGCGGCCCCCCCCCCCCGGGGGGGGCGCCCGATGGGGCGGGGGGGGGGGGGGGCCCCCCCCCCCCCCCCCCCGGG
>NZ_JBHVEE010000204.1:0-11874 GCF_042802415.1 Streptomyces sp. NPDC057486
CGCTTCCAGGGGTTCGCCCGTTTGCACTGCTCCATCGGCCTCGCCATCGATGGCACGGAGCAGTGGAGTCCAACCGCTGTAACCATCGAACTCGTCCGGGTCTGCCCCGGCGTCCAGGAGACGTGTCAGCTCCGCCAAGTCGTCCATCTCCACGGCCACATGTACGGGGGACATCTTGTGACGCTCTGAGTCCGAGAGCTGCATGCCGCCGATTCAACCAGCCCACCCGGGGCCAGCCGTACAGCAGCGAAGTACAGCAACCACAGGAACCGACCTCGTCCGGTGACGCCCTCCGGAGACCATGGTCCGACCGCTATGACTGCCACCGACCGTTCCACATAGAGCTACGGATCAGAAGGCGCTGTGCGAGGGCCTGTCCTTTGGGGCAGGCCCTTCGGCCGCGCAGACAGCCGCCTGCTGAGACCTACCCGTCGAGGTGCTCGGACCACCACCCTCGGTCGGCTTGCCAATCCTGGAACCAGGCCACGAAGTCGGCCTCTGGCTCGCATTCCTCCCCCGCGTCCGTATACGGAGCCACGCATCCACCTCCCAGCCACCAGACCCGGCCGCGCTGAGGCCCTGTGACCACGAGTACCCAGAACTCGCAGTCGCGGTTGCCGCCCAGGAGGACCGAGCCTTTCTGATAGATGCCGTGGAGTAGAGGTGAGTGCTCATCGTGGTCGTAGTAGTCGTACTCCCACTGCCACTCCTCCTCCAGAGGGAAAGGATCAGTGGACTTACGTACAGCCGTTCCGTCGAATGGCTCGGGGCTAAGCCAGCAATCAGCCTTCCACCTCTGCCAGTTCTCAGGAAGGCTTCCCAAAGGAAGGAGCGCGTGTGCCATGGATACACCCTCCAACGAACCGTTGGAAACATCCGCGACAAACGTACGGTACGGCTCTGGTAGTTCGACGCCATGAGCGGCTTCCCACGCCCGTACGCCAGCCCAGCCAACGGGAGGCCGTCGAAGATCTCCGGGGACAGCATCACTAAGGACGGAGATCGCACTTCTCAGGCGGTGCTGCTCTGAGCTACCTGTCATGTACGTAGTGAACACCAGGCCGAACGGTAAAGGCCGCGGCCCCGGATGCGTCAAAGGGTCGGCCGCCTCACCGCTACCGCAGAACCGTGCCACTCTCGTGCCAGAACAGGCGGGGACTCACGGGGACTTGCCAGCAGCAACGGTGCAACGCCGGGACTTGCCACAAGGCAGCTCGCCGTGCCCTCCCCCATCGGCGCCTCGATCACCATCAGCCCCGGGTCTAGCATCGCCCGGGCCAGTTCGACGACGGTTTCCTGCACCGGCCGGACCTTCGCCCCTGGCGGCAGGTCGAAGCGGGCGGCGAACAGTTCCTGAGCGTCGCCTGTGGGCTCGTCCGGGCACCAGGGCGCCGGAAGGTCCAGCCCGCGCCAGGCCGCGGCCACGCGCTCCTCGCTGCTGCGGGCGACGTCCTGCGAGAAGTAGGGGAAGAGGTCGGCGTTGCTGGCAATCCAGTCGGCGACGATCACCAGTGCTGTGAGCAGCACCTGCACCGGCTGCGGCATTTCACCGACCGCCATTCATCCAGCCGGTCCCGTACGCCTACTCGTAGGTACACGCATCGAGCAGCTCGTCCTGTACCCGCCGCCACACAGCCCGGCTCGGTCGCGGGGTACGCAACAGGTATCCGTGCTTGTGCAGGGCGGCGATCTGGCCATGCTCCGGAGGCACCCCGTGGTGCCCTCCCACGACAACCGTGAACTGCCCGGTCCGCTTCTCCGTCCAGCCGTGCCGCTTCTGCAGCCACTCCCCCAGCAACGCCTGCCCGACCTGCCCGGCCGCGGCCGGGGTCCTGCTCCCCGCACGCGCGGGGATGGTCCCCAGGAGGTGAGATGCAGTGGCGCGTGGGCCAGCAGCTGGTGGAGCAGGGCCGGGAGCTCACGTACGAGGGCAACCGCACAGACACCGCCTTGCTCAAACTGGCCTTCCGGTTCGAGGATCCGAAAACGCCGCGGCATGTTCGTCATGTCGCTGGTCATCGTCGCCCGACAGACGTTGGTCGGCGTACGGGGCACTGCCCGTTCCGGCCGCAGCGAGGCGGGGCACTGGCCCGTCCACTCAATCGACGGGTGTGAACGGGGAAGGGACGTGGCCGGGGATCGCTCGGTTGTGTGACCGCACAGCATGATGTTCCGACCGGATCCGACCGAACATGACAACGGTCCCGCGCCAGGGGGCCGTTGTTTGATGCTGCTATAGGTCGCTGCTGAGGTGCTCGACGAGCGCCTGCTGGGACTTGAGCAAAGCCGCTGCCCTCAGGTCGGCGGCTGCAGCCTCAGGGCCGCCAACCATCTCGAGGTAATGGCTGATCGCAAGGCGCCGCTGCTCCTCGTCGAGTTTCCAGAAGATGATCTCCACCGTCGTGCCACGGCATCTTCACCGGCGGCCGTACCAGGGGATCGAAACGCTTCTCAGACACATCGGCGTCCTCGGCTGCGCCCGGCCGTATGCGTGGCTCGGGCAGTGCTGCTGCAGTGACGGCAGCCTGCTCGGGAGCAGTTGGTCGAGGTTCGGCACTCTGGGCCTGGGAGCGCCGTTTATTACGCCGTAATGAGATTGATCCGCCCGATCGCCTTCCGCAGGCTTATCGGCGGGCTGCTTGCGGCTGCCGGCCTTCCTCTCCTCGGCGCGGGCTTTCTTGTCGGCAGCCTCCTGGGTTGCCTTCTCCTTCAGGCGTCGCAGGTGAGTCTCCTGCTCCTCGGCCTTGTTCTTCCCGAACCGGCGGAGCAAAGCTGCCGATTCCTCGTCTGACTGCAGCTTCTCCTTCAGCTCGGGTGTCAGTGTCAGCAGCGCGAGCCGCTGGGAGACCCATCCCTGGGAGCGGTGCAGTCGCGCCGTGGGAGCCTCCTGGGTGCCGTGCACCCTGAGCAGCTGCTCAAGGGCCTTGGCCTCATCAAGGTGGTCCAGCTCCTGGCGGTGAATGTTGACGACGAGGCCGAGTCCAGTATTTCGTCGGGATTGCTGCCGGTGCCGTCGTCGAGCATGACCTTGATCTCGGTGAGGCCGGCTTCCCGCGCTGCGGCAAGGAGGGAGTTGCCGTCGATGACGACGTACTTGGTTCCCGGATCGAGGTCGCCTTCGCGTCCGGGGTTGCCTTCGAGGTAGGCAACCCGGCCTATGCTGCTTACTCAGCTACGCCAACGAGCCGGACATCGCAACCACCTGGAGAGCAGAGAAGGACGAGGCACTCCCCCGCCTGTTCAGCCACTACCTCCACCGCGCTTTGGGCCTGTTACAACTCTCCGAGGCGCTCGTGGCCACCATTCCCGATAACGCCATGCTCGGGGAATGGCCGTACGACATCCTTCTTTGCACGGCCAGGCAATACTCCTGAACGGGCTGGGTCTGGTGCTGCTCAGGCGCGGCGAACCCGAAGAGGCCACGCTTAGGGCCAGGCAAGGCTCCGAAGTCACCGCAGCCCGCTCCGCTACGGCGGCCCTTGAGACAAGCGACATGGACGCTGCTCTCCTCGGCCTGGTCGACGCCATCGAGACGCTCGCCACGCGCGGCCAACGCAGACTTGAGTCAGAAGCGCGTGTGAAGGCCCATCTCCACTCCCCTGTCACACTGCCCCTTGGCCGATCTCGTCGAAAGTTTGACCGCACTTCGATGAGACGAACACGTAGCTCGTCAAGACCGGTGCGAGTGGCCCGTCTTTCAGAACAGGCACGGCAGCGGTAGCACGAATCGGTGAAATCTCGCATCCCGCCCGAAAGGCGACGCACAGAATGGCGCCTTAGGCGGCCGATCTTCAAGTCGCCGGTATGACGCGACCCTAGAGCTCCCGGAAGGCCGCCAGAGGGGCGTACAGGCGATCTCGCCTGCCCTGAATCGGCGTCGAGTGCTCCGTTTGGCTGACGCGGCTACCCAGTGTGATCGATAGTTGACTTTGTGAGTTGGCGGTTGAGTTGGCGTGGCTGAGTGCTTCAGTCGGCGGCAGGGTAGCGAGCCATCGTGAACCAGGCACTCCCAGCGACGACAACGACCTGGCTGGCGCGGTAGGACTCCCCCGCCGCATTGACCTCGGTCGGCCTACTGACTCCCAGATCCCGGCACATCGCCTCTCGCAAGTCGAAGAGGAGGCGCTTGGCTCCATCAGCTGTGCATGCGCGGATTCGAGAGACTCGCCGGCCTCCGGGTCGCCGTGCTCGATCCAGTACACCGTCTCGTAGATCTTCCGCAGGACACCGTTGGTCTCAGCGGCCTTGTAGAGGAGGGCATCAGGAAGCACCAGTTGCGCCTCGGCCCACCTCTCCCCCATTGCATCACGCGCGCCTTCCATGTCTGCATGGGTCGCATCCGCTTCGATGCCGGCGCGCACAGGCGTTGATGTGGAGGATCAGTGTCGAGTGAAGCTGCCGGTCGGCGAGGTTGAGCGCGATGTAGCACGACTGCCGCCGTTCCAGAGCAGCCTGGCGCCGGTGCTGGCCCTCCTCGACCAACCGGCGGCGATTGCCATCCCCGTGCGTGCGGCGGTGCGCTGGGTCAACAGACCCGAGGACAAGGTCCCTGCGACACCAACCACCGCGACAATCAGCGCAACCAGCGAACCGCCTCCCTTAGGCCTTGTGAGAGGTTAGCGAGGTGTCCTCCGCACGGCGATCGCTCGCCCGATTTTGCCGAGCGCGGTCTCAATTTCGGACACGACCAGCATTGCCGCCTCGGGGTGCTCATTGATTGCTCGGGTTACGGCAGGGCGGCTGATGGCCTTCGCTGCGTCCGTGACATGAGCGAGCGTCTGCATGAGTCGGCGGACCTCTTCGGAGTCTGTCGGGTCGGGCTTCTTGTCGTTGCTCTGCCTTTGGGTCAAGTCTGACGGGCCGGGCGTCTGGTGCTCGGGTACGTCGGAGCTCTCGCTGTCAGCGGTGGTGTCGTTGGCCAGGACAGGTGCCGGGGGCTCAAGGATTTCGCGGACAGCGCGGACGACGTCCGGGGGAGCCGAGCCGGAAAGGACCGCCGGCAACTGCCGGACTACATCCTTCAAGGCCCGGCTCGTGACCCGGGTTCCGGCGCGGGCCAGAGTGTCGTAGACAGCCACCGCTGCGGCGTCGCCGCTGACCTTCGCGACGGGAGTCAGTTCTCGAACTTGGGATTCGCGCGGTCGCCAGCCCATGGCCGCGAGGGCTTCGCCTATCCGCCACTCGGACATGAGCCGCTGGGCGTGTGATTCGGAGATCTCCCAGTTGTCCCAGATGTAGTCCGCGAAGTTCGGGGTGCCGGAGTCGCGGTGCAGGTTGCCTGTCTTCATCGTTTCCAGAGCCTTGCCGGCGATCCAGAATGCCTTGTGGAGGTTGTCGACCCCTGCCTTGCATGCCTCGAAGATCTGCTCCTCATCGGAGCTGAGCGCCCCTTCACCTGCTGGGGGGCGGGGGAGTGGAATCGACTCGAGCGTCGTGCCGACCGGTGCCTTGATGACCACGCTGGCGTCTTGGACAACGCCCGGGTAGCCGCGCCCCATCAGACCGGTGCCCGTGGTCTGGGGCGTTCCTGGCTCGTCGTCGCTGAACAGGTCGCCGCCCATTAGCCTGTTGCCTTCCTGCAGTGAGCGAAGATTTCGGTGGTCAGGGCCCGCATGTCGTCGGCCAGGCCCACGATGGCGTCGGGTACAACGTCGGCGACCTTCGCGCGGCCGGCAGCCACGTCGTACCCCTTGGCGCTCATCGGCAGGAGCTCCGCGTACTCGGAGAACAGCAGGCCCTTCTTGCGTGAGTTGCGAGCCGGCTTCTCGCGGTAGCCGACCACGGTCGAGAGGATCGGGGTCGTGCTTCCGAGGACGGTGCGGATGTCCTCCTTCACCTCGGCGTGCATCGACGTCGCGGTCGGATTGGACGCATAGAGGAAGGCGCCTCCGACGCGCAGGTGCGGATTCACCTGGCGGCGCACCATCTTGAAGTTGCGAGAGATGCGCTCCATGCCATGGATGGAGGAGTCATCCGACCGGGTGGGCACGACCAGGACGCGTGCCGCTGCGACGGCCAGTTGCTCGAGCGAGTCGTTCTCCGGAGCGCTGTCGATGACGATCTGGTCGTACCAGCCGGCGATCGGTGCCAGTGAGCGAGCCAGGGAGAGTGCGACACCGGCGCCTTCGGCCGTCATCCGGTGCATCAGCAGCTGGATCAGCTCGCCCACTGTCTCGCCGCCCGGCACGACATCCAAGTTGGGACGCACTTCACGGATGGGGAGAAGTGGTGTGCGGTCGTGGACGGCTCGATACAGGCCCTGCCCGTTTATGACGGGCGGACCGGCTGGTTGGATACCTCTACCGAATCGCTTGATGCCGAGGTCGTCATCGTCCTGGCTTGTCAGGCAGATCAGCAGTGTTCGTCGGCCCTCTGCTGCCGAAGCGCCGGCCAGATGTGCGGCAATCGTGCTTTTGCCGACGCCGCCCTTGCCCGTGCCGATAACGACGCTGTTCACTGGTGGGTCGATCAGATCCAAGGGATCGTTGAGCACCGGAACCGGCCTCCTTGCGTACCCCACAGCCGCGTCCGAACAGGCGCGGCATCCGCATCCTGGCACACCGGAATCCGTCCAGGAGGCGGTATCAACGGACTCCCCAATTGGGGAGTTCATGGCACAGTCCGGTTCTCCCAAGGGTTTGGCCAACCCGTCGCCGACGCAGGGCGAGTGACGTACAGCCCTTCAGCCATGCACCAGCAGCGTGAAGTGGAGCCCAGTCCAGGCGGCCGAGCGGCTGGTGGGGGAGCGTCCGCCGTTGCGTACGGCCTTGTGACGTCAGCTTGTCGGTCCCCAGCGCACGTCAGCACGCGACGAGAGCACGCTCACGGAACGGGCGGATATTACGGCGTAATACTTGATGTCTGTCCCAGATGAGTGTGGGCTGTTCACGATGGGACCTGACCATCCACGTGTCGAGGTGTTGAAAACCGCTTCCCGTTCTCCAGGTGATCTTTTCCAGCAGTGGGGCTGGTGGACCGGCTGTCAGTGGGCCGGGGCATGATCAAACGCATGACATATGGATCCTCCGAAGCCCTGCGCACCCTTGCCCACCAGCACTTGCCGTTCGGTGTCGCAGAGCGTTGGGTCGGCCTGCTCAGTCCGGCCGTCCGCCTGGAGGCGGCCACGGCCGCAGACATAGCCGTGGGCCAGATCGGGGGATTGCCGAAGCTGCCGGTCGATGTGGAGTGGCCGTCGTGGGCAGGCCACGGGCCGCTTTCGTTCATCGCCTCATTGGACTGCGCCATGCTGCCGGTGGGCGCTGTGGACATCATGCTCCCGGCCGAGGGGACTTTGTCCTTCTTCTACTTCGACGGTCAGCTGGATGACGGCGATGCTCTCGTGCTGGCCGAGGATCGCGAAAGCTGGGGAGGGGCGCGCGTCCTCTACACACCGGCCGAGGAGAAATGGGGAGAGCGTGACGTCCCCGCCGGCCTCAAGCCGTACCCCAAGGTTCCGCTCACCGCCCGGCTGGGCATGACCACGACCGAGCCATGGCATCCTCAGGTCCGTGATGCCTTCGCTCCCGGGGCTCCACTGGGGAATCGGTACGACCATCCGGTGTGCTCGCGGGACTTCCTCGACGCGCTGTGGCAGCTCGACCGCGAGGTGGGCCACCAGATCGGCGGCCATGCCCACTCAGTCCAGAACCCGGTGGAGATCGAGGTCGCGGAAGCGGTCATGGACCGGGACGTGTCCTGGGGCGACCCGGCCCTCGATAGAGAGATCAGCAACTGGGTGCTGCTCGCTCAGTTCGACAGTGACGATGCCGCCGACATGATGTGGGGTGATGCGGGCGCTCTGTACTGGCTCATCCGCCCACAGGACCTGGCTGAGCGCCGCTTCGACCGAGCGATGTTCACCTGGCAATGCGGCTGATCAGCTTCGCGTCACCCGACCCTCAACAGGTCCTGGTCAGAATCTTTGGAGAACGCTGATGACGCCGGTGAATCATCAACGTCGTCGTCGCGGCCGTCGCCCCCTGTCGAGTCGCAGGTCGATGCGGCCGGCATCACGGGTTTCATCGACCCTGCCAAGCATCCGTCCTGGTGGTCCACGGATGTATCCCCTCCGCAGGTCGGCGATCAGATGCGGGCTGTTCTCTTGGATGACTCCTGGATCCTCCCCGCCTGAGCGTGCTCCGGGGTGACATCGAGATTGTGCGGATGCTGAGCGAGCAGGGGTGACGCGGCAAAGGATGGATTCAGCGTCACCGGCGGTTGGCATCGGCCCCTTCGCTGCGGTTCCACATGACGGCCATGGCGCCGACGGGCTCGAACTGGATGTTCGGAGCTTTGCTGTGGACCAGGCAGATCAGGCGGCGCTGAAGGACTGCGACGCGGCGGGCCTGATCGGGGATGATGTCCGGGACGATCTGGGCTGCCCTGGGGCATGCGGCAGCGAAGCGGTCGTAGTCGGCGAAGGACAGGACCACGCCAGCACCTTCCGGTGACTCGTCGTAGTGTCCCGTACCAGGTGATGTAGTTCTGAAACTCACGGTCCCGTCACCCACGGGTCATCCTCGGCCACGGGTTCGTCCGGGTCGAGAATCGGGGAGGTCGGCCACACGTCCCTTTCCTGCACCAGATCCACTTCCCACTCAACCTGTTGTATGGCAGCGATCAGTTGCGCCAGGACGACGGCCGTATCCACGTGCCTGGCTTCAACTCCGTCGAACACAGGGGGCTCTGCGCAGAGCAGGGACCGACCATCCGTCTGCTCCAGCGCCTGCACAACCGATGCGGCATCCACCACGCGGAAGTAGTCAGTCAGAACACCCATCGCTTTTCTTCCACTCTCCGGTTCGTCGGCAGGCAGTAGATCAGACACCGCTCACTGACCCTTCCGCATCGTCAGGTCGTAGCTGGGGGCTCAAGAGGGCCTCGATCTGAACTTGCTTACACATGACGGGTCCCAGCCGCGGATGCCTACTGAAGAGCGGGACTGCCTACACATCGCAGGGGCAGGAGAGCAGTATTACGGCGTAATACTTGGCGAAGCTAGCGTGTTGATGCTGCATCTACTCGTGCGCGTTAGTAAGGTATCCGGCATGAGTTTGTCATCGCCAAGCGGCGACCGCGAGAAGGTCGTCTCCAAGATCCCTGTCGCACTGCAGCTGGACCTGAAGATCCGGGCCGCCCAGCACGGCATCGACATTCAGCACGCCGTCGAAGCCGGCATCGAGGCCTGGCTCGGGCTCGGGTCCAACCTCGCTCCCATCGACACGTCAGGCGCCAAGTCCTTCTCCACCTTCCTCCCGCCGGGCCAGTGGGACAACTTCCGTGGCGATTGCGCCTCCCGTGGAGTCTCCATCATCCAAGGCCTCGCACAGTCGGTGCAGATGTGGCTTGAGACCAATCCGGCTCCCACCGTGGTGCGACCCGAGCACCCCAAGCGCGTCGTCGTCTGCAACCAGAAGGGCGGCGTCGGCAAGACCGCCATCACCGCCGGCACAGGTGAGGCCCTGGCCGAAGACTCCAACCAACTCCACCCCGTGCGGATCTCCAAGCACTTCGCGGCCGCTCTGTCTGACGATGACAGTGACTCTCCCCTCGACTATGAGGACCTGCCGGGCCTCGGCATGAGGGTTCTCCTCGTCGACTTCGACCCCCAGTGCCACCTCACCAAGCAGCTTGGCCAGGAGCCTCTGCCGCTCGAGGGCGACAGCCTCACCAAGCACATGGCGGGCGAGTCCAAGGGCCAACTGCGTGACCTCATCGTGCCGATAGAGGACCCCCGGTTCGGTGACCGCCTGCACCTCCTGCCCGCGTGCACCGACGCGTTCCTCCTGGACGTCAAGCTCTCCGGTGTCCGCGCCCGAGAGGCCGCTCTGGAAAGGGCACTGTCCGCTGTCGAGGACGAGTACGACGCGATCCTCATCGACTGCCCGCCCAGCCTCGGCCTGAGCATGGACGCCGCCGCGTACTACGGGCGCCGCCGCCCCGGAGAGGCACCCGGCAACTCCGGTGTGCTGGTCGTGGTCCAGGCCGAGGACAGTTCCGCCGACGCATACGGACTCCTCACCTCGCAGATCGAGGACCTGCGCAACGACATGCACCTCGAGCTCGACTACCTCGGCATCGTCGTGAACCACTACGACGCCCGACGCGGATACATCGCCACCTCATCCCTCGAATCGTGGATGGACATAAAGGATCCCCGAGTAGTGGGAGTCATCGGAGACCTGAAGGAGCAGAAGGAGGCCGTGCGCGTGAAGCAGCCCTTGCTCGCGTACTCGCCCCGCTGCAATCAGTCCGTCGGAATGCGGGCCCTGGCCCGGGAGATCTCATGAGCAAGGCAGCCAAGCTCGGTGCCGGTGCGTCGTTCGGACAGACGCAGACCATCAGCGCACGCCGTGCCGCGATCAACGCCAACACCAGTGCTCCGACGGAAGGAGCACCGCCCCCCGTCAAGCTGTCCGTTGACGTGATCAGCCTGAACCCGGACAACCCGCGGTCCGAGCTCGGTGACCTGACGGACCTCAGCGCCAGTCTTCGCGACCACGGCCAGAAGACCGCGATCAGCATCATGGGCCGGTTCGCCTACCTCGAAGGCAACCCCGGGCGTGAAGGCGACCTCGAGCCGGACACCAAGTATGTCGTTATCGACGGCAACTCCCGCCTCGCCGCATCACGGGAAGCCGGCCTCACCGAGATCAAGGTGATGCTCGACGACGGCCTCGGCAGCAACCCCGACGAAATACTGGAATCGGCTCTCGTCGCGAACATCCACCGCCAGGACCTCGATCACCTCGATGAAGCCAAAGCTCTCGACCAACTGCTCAAGGTCCACGGGACACAGGAGGCGCTCGCGGCCCGGCTCCACCGCTCACAGGGATGGGTCTCCCAGAGGCTCGCGCTACTGACCCTGACACCAGAGCTGAAGCAGAGGCTCCAGTCCGGTGAGGAGTCTGCAGCACTGCTGCGGCGAGTCGGGAAGAAGAAGGCCGAGGAGCAGGAGGAACACCTGCAGCTGCTCAAAGAGAAGGAAGCGCAGGAAGCCGCCGACAAGAAGGCCCGGGCAGAGCTGCGTGCCGCAAGCAATCGGCAGCAGCAGGCCCAAACTCCGCCCGCTGAGAACCCCCCGAGCGAGAAGCCGTCCAGGCCGATGCCGAACCCTGCTCCTTCCCCCGATCATTACGCCGTAATAAAGCGGTCGGTGTCTGACGAGACAGTCGGGGGCGATCTCCCGAAGCCGCGCGATGAAGCCGGCTCTGTGGGCCGGCTGCCCTCCCGTGATCCTGAGGTTCTGTCGGAGCTGATCATCGCTGAACTCGATGTCCCGACAAGGCGGAGGCTCACCGAGCTGCTGGTGGACTACAAGACCGTAGAAACAAAGAGGATGCGAGCTGAGCAAGCCTGAGCAGCCGGGGGAGTAGGGATCTGCATCACGGCCCCGCAACCCAGGCTATGGGCAGGGGCGGGGCCGTGAGCTTGTGCGATTGCGTGCACGTCATCCCGCCTGGCTCTACAGGCAGGTCCTCGGGGAGTGCACCAAGTCCGTCTTCGGTCTCTACCTGGTGTCGCTGCCCGTGTGTCCGCGTATGTTGCGCGGCCCTTCTGATCGACGGTCTGCGATCTGTACGGCCTGAACAGACCCACCACGCAACACGCCATGAAAATGTGAACGTTCAATACTTTGGAGTACCGATGCAAGAGGGGGATCGCGGGTGGCCGCGATACAGCTGACACGCACGCACCGAGTGCTGATCGGGGTCGTCGTCGCGGGCGCGGCGGTCATTGCCGCGATCGGCTTCGCGGGTTCGTACGCGGCGGTGCGGGCGCTCGCCGAGCAGAAGGGCTTCGGGAACTTCTCCCTGGTCTTCCCGATCGGTATCGACGCGGGCATCTGTGTGCTGCTGGCGCTGGATCTGCTGC
>NZ_JBHVEE010000205.1:0-11724 GCF_042802415.1 Streptomyces sp. NPDC057486
GCGAAGGCGTGGCGGGCCAGGCTCCGAGATACCAGTGCAATGCAGCCGGGACGGTGCCTACTACGGCAGCGAACTCCCCTTCGAAGCTCCCGAACAGCACGTCTTCTTCCAGCCCCAGACTCAGCGGCAGAAGTTCCGCCATGTCTCGGGAGCCGACGGGTAGCTGATGGGGCTGGAACGACTTGGTCTCGGGGTAGTCGCCTGACTCGAACCAGGCTCCGGCAGGAAGGACGTAACGAACCCGCTGCACCTCTTCAGCTGTGTACAGCCTCGCCCACAGACTGACCTCGGCGAACTGAAGAGTCTCAGCCAGCCCGAATAAACGCTCGGCTACTCGAAAAGCATATGCAGCGTCATCGGTGTGCATCACCGGGTACGCGTATGAACTCCCCATGATCAAGAATTCTGGCAGGGTCGGCCTTACCCGGCCAGCCAGATAAGGCGACTGTCGTTCGGGTGGGGCCAGATCAACTTCCTACGCGCCATGGCGCCAAGCTCGGTCCGTATGGCGGAGCCAACCAAAGTGCTTACAGACAACCGCTCTTCCTCGCGAGCCGGGTATGACCTCGCAGCTCCTTGAGGTCGGTTGTCCTTGCTTCGTCCGGAGCGACTGATCCGTCCCGCAGATGGTGCAGCCCCGCGCGCCCAGCTCGGCCACGCCGGACAGGCGCTTTTGCCGCTTGGCCGTCCGCTGATCCACTGCCCGCACCACTCGACGCTACCGAGCGTTGGCGTTCCCGAGTTCGACAGCCAGCGCAGCCATGTCCCGCAGGTGCTTGTAGTACTCGAACGCTCCATCCTCATCATCGATCGACGGCAGGACCTTCTCAACGACCGCAAGGCAGACGAGCAGGATCTTGCGACGCTTCTCATCAAGAGGCCCTGACAGCGACGAGACGACACAGCCGGCGATGTCCGCGTCGAGCAACACCATGTCTTCGCCTTCGATCTCTCGACCACGCATGTGTGGTGGGAATGGCGCACGCATGTGCTCTTCCCACATCCGTGAGAGCAGGTCCACTTCCGATTCACTCATGTTCGCGATCATGCCTTACAGACGAGACTCTGCGGGAGAAAGCTCCCGCAGAGCCGTCGGATGACCGCTCGACCCGCTTCCTCGGCCACTGCCACGGCAGCCTGGTTGCCGACGCGCCGGTGCTGCCAGATCTCGGGTTCTGGTTCAACTTCTGTGCTGCGGTCACAATGGGTGAACAGTGGATGTCTGGGAGCGCGAAGGATCCGTAGGCCAGAGCGATGTCTCCCCACCCGGGCCGCTTGTCCCGTTGCCCGGCCACACAGAACAGTGTTCCGCCAGGTGACGGGCGCGAAGCTCGCGAGCTGCGATGTCGTCCGCGTTCTCCAAGCCGCTGATGTTCTGGCCCCATGCTTTCATCGCGTCCAGGACGAGCTCTCGGTAGTAGTTGTCGGGGCCGGCGACCAGCAGGCGACGTGCGTGTTCGACCAGCTTGCCGCAGTGCACGATGAGAGCAGGGTGTTCTGCGAGGGGGATCGCGGTGACGAGAGCCGCATCGCGTGTGCCCGCGCTCTCGTGGCCGAGAAGGGGATGGACTGCGGAGAAGATCGCCGGGCGCAGGTCTCGGAACGCGCGCATCTCCGGGTATTCGTCGAGAACACCCTTACCGAAGTGGCGCTCGCCGATGGCGACGCACTCGTCGGCGGCGTCGTAGGCAATGTTGCTGAGCCCTTCAAGCAATCTCACGAGGGTCGGGCGGTGCGGTGGCCGCTCGGCATCATGGCCGAAGTCGCCTGTCGCGATGACAGGGTGGTCGAGGATGGCCGCGACGTACAGTGCTATGGGCGCGGCGGCCTCGTAGATGGTGTTCTGATCATTCACTGCCCTGAATGCGTCATCGGCAGCAGCCGATCTGACGTCCGGGTCTGAGTCGAGGAGGCGCACCAGTGCGGCTGGCAAGGCTTCTCCAGTCCCGTACGCGGTGGCCAGCGACGCCCAGTCCGTACCGTCCAACAGGTCTTGGAAGTGCGGTAGCTCGTCGAGTTGAGGGCTCTCGGTCCACCTGGGCTTGCTGGTCACAGCCGGAGGCTACAGGCCATCGAGCCGGTGGTGTGCACGGCTGGAAATGCCATCCGCCACTGAACGTGGCCGCATCACAGAAGCTGAGCCAGAACCCGAGAACGGGAGTCGTTTGTCGACGGCTTCGGGAGTCACCATGTGGGCCGGTCCCTTGATCAATGTCGATGAGTTCGGGAGTCACTCACGGCCCGGCGGGCGGTTCAGAGGCCATCCCTCCACGTAGGCCCTGAGGCGTCGCCGCTGTCGTTCCTCGTCCGCGATCCGGTCCGCGAGGATGGGGCGGTCGATGTACGGCGCGGCGGCGCCGAGGACCAGGCGCTGAAGCTCGGCCGGGTCGAGTGCCTCCACCTCCCACTGCACTGGCCAACCGGGGTCGAGCCCGTATCGGCTGGCGAACCCCGGCCAACGAGGGTCACCGGCCCTTCCCGCAGCTGGGGCAGCTCGTAGTCGTAAACCTGGTCGTGGGTGAGCAATACGCGTTCCACGTGGCTCCAGCAGTCCGTGCGTGCCACCCAGTCCCGTTCGATGTCGGCGCCCGAGGCGTCGAAGTCTCCGACGTTTCTCCGGGGCGCCGCGAGCGCGCGGTTCGAGTTCTCGCAGCTCAGAAGCGGTTGGGACGACCCTAGCGTGTGCAACAGGTGTGGTGCACGGAGCCTGACGCAGATTCACTCGGTCGATGGCCGGGCCTTGGGGAAAATCGGTACAGCCGTTGGCTCGTGATTGATCGTGGTCGCTTAGCGCAGTGATCGGGTGCTGCGCAGAGGTTCCCGGGAAGATCGGCTTTCATTGACCAAGGCGGGATCGCGTGGTGTGCGGATCATGCTCTCCCTGGACGAGCCGATCTCGCCGCGGCTTGCAGGAGGAACCTGGCGTCACTATGCCCCTGGTGACCACTCACGGTGACCACGAGCAGCAGCTGACGAATATGCGACTCCGAAATTCGCGAGGCCGGTAGTTCAACCGGCTGATCGCCGACCATCCGGGACTGCGAGCCGACTGTGCCGTCATGGTCAAGGCGTGAGGTCGTCGGAGCGCCCGGCCTCGATGCGGGACCACTGGGGGATGGGACGTCCGTTGCTCCGCAGGCCGACGTGGTCGGCGGGTGTGCCCTGGCCGCGCGGCCAGCCGGGGGGCGAGTCCTCCCACAGCTCCTGGCGTCCGTACACGGTGAGGTCCATGAGTGCGTAGCTGTAGTCCATCGCCTCCACGCCGCGCAGCGTCGTCCAGTAGGTCTCGTAGACGCGGTCGCCGTCGCGCAGGTAGCAGACTAGGTGCATCATGCCGACGTGGCGTCCGACCAGGAGCTCGTCTTGCGACGGGAGGGCCGAGTACCACGGCACCTCCCAGCCCATGAATTCCTGGTAGCGGTGGCTTTCCTCGTACGGGCCCTGACAGAAGACCGCGTAGGTGATGTCGCGGGAGTGCAGGTAGGACAGCTCCTGGACCTGGGTGGTGACCCAGGTGCAGCCTTCGCATTGCCCGGCCGCGTCGTGGCCGTCGTGCCACATGAGGTAGTAGGCGATGAGCTGCCGGCGCCCTTCGAACGCGTCGAGCAGGGTGACCGGCCCGTCCGGCCCGGTCAGCTCGAGGTCGGCGGCCACCTCGACCATGGGCAGCCGGCGCCGGGCCGCGGCGATCGCGTCGCCTTCCCGAGTGTGCGCCTTCTCGCGGACTCGCAGTTTGTCCAGTTCGGCCTGGAAGGCGGCCCGGTCGGCCACCGGCGGCAGCGCCGACGCGCGGTCGGGGCCCACCGTCCTGCTGTCGTGCTCGGTCACGATCGTGTCCAATCGTCGTAAGTCATCAGTCGTCTTCCGTCAGTCGGAGGCTTCTGGGATGTCCGGGCCGGGGCGCTCCGCCAGTTCCTTGATGCGCAGCAGGCGCATCTCCCAGGAGCGGCCGATCCGGTCCAGTTCCCGGGCCAGCTCGCCGAGCAGGGCGCCGACGGCGAGGTAGACGACCTCGCGCCCGCGCTGCTCGGGCTCGACCAGCCCGACCTCGCGCAGCACCTCCAGGTGCTTGCCGATCGCCTGACGGCTTATCGGCAACACCTTGGCCAGCGCGGACGCCGACATCGGGCCCTTGCCGAGCCGGGTGAGGATCTCCCAGCGCATCGGATCGCCGAGCGCGGCACACACGACGGGGAGGGTGACGGTCACGGCTGCGTCGTCGGGGTCGGCGCGGACTTCTCGACGAACACCTTCGCGGCCTTCAGCTCGGCGAGCCACCCCTTGTCGTTGCCCTCGCGCTCCTTCAGCCACGTGGCCGGGTCGTCGGCGAGGCCGGAGAAACCGCTCTCGACGACGCGCAGCGTCACCCCGCCGCCGTCCCGTTCGTCGATCCAGAACTCCACGAGGGTCGAGGGCGTCGACTCATTCCGGAACGGGGTGCCGATCCAGCGGAACGCAGCGTAGCGGGGCTTGTCCAGCGTCACCGTCCGGAACCGGTACTCGCCCAGCGTCGGATGGCGCAACACAGCCACGTCGCCCTCCCAGCGCAGGTCCGGGTCGGCCTCGACGGCACCGTCGTTGACATACCAGCCGGGGCGCGAGATCAGCTCCCAGACCCGCTCGACCGGGGCGTCGATGTCGATCTGCCGGGCGATCCGGTCGAGCTCGGCGAGTTCGGTGTCGGTGGTGTCGTTCACGGCTTCCTTCCTCGGGTGATTCCCACGTAACGATCTGCAACTCAACGATTGCACATCGGAACCCATAACTACAACCGACCGATTGCAGTTGTATCGCGCCGTTGAGCGCCGCCCCACGCTCCACCCCCGTTGGTGAACCGCAGCAGCGGTAGTACATCGCGTGCCGTAACGCCCGCGAACCAGAGCGGAGACGCTGTCCGAGAGGCGGTGCGGCTTGGTGGCGGCGCCGCCCTTGCCGCCACCCTCGAATCACCGCCGCCCGCGAGGCCACGTAGACCACTCATGACCGATTCCTCGACCGTCCCCGCAGCTTCGGCCCCGACTACGCCGCCAAGATTCACTCGCCGAACGGCAGGGGGCAGCCACTGCCGGGCAACACCGGACAGCGGCGACCAGCAACTATGACCAGCTGTCACACCCGATTGCTCTCTGGGATCATGAGGCAGCATCAGGCCCCTGCCCCTGGAGCACCGCTGTGGCAGTACGCCGCCTCGCCCCCATCTCCGCCTCGAGACCGGCACCGACTCCTACCACCTCGCCAGCACCCGCGCCCGAGCCGAAGAACACGCCCAAGCCGGCTGAACGAGCATGGCCACCCGGGAGCCCAGCCGATCCAGCGGGGCTCCCCGGACGGCTGGCCAGAACCCCAGTCTCGAAGCCCACGCGATGCTGACAGTGCCCTTTGGCATCATGCCCGCATGGATCTCCACCTCGCACCACCTACCGGCGTCGGCCCACTCCACATCGGTATGACCCGGCAGGACGCCAACACCGCGCTGGACTCGCTCCGAGACCTCTCCGCGATCTCGGAATCAGACCAGCCAGGACAGCACATCTTCCGTCCGAGCGGACTGATGGTCAGCATTCACTGCATGCGGGGAGTGCTTCTGGCGGTTGAGCTCGCACGCCCGATGGCCACGACAGACCGGGTGACCTTCCACGACGTGGATATCTTCGCCCTGCCGGCCCGCGAGGTAGTTACCCGCATGCGTGAACACACGCCGATCGAGGCCGATCGGGACGACCCCGCTTCGTTCATCGCCCCCGACCTCCTGCTGAGCTTCTGGCGTCCGTTCGAAGCCGACGACGACCCGGACGAAGAACAGGGCTACTACTTCACCACGGTCCTCCTGGCCCGACCCGGCTACTACGACACCCCCGCTGAAGCCGAGGAACGGCTCCGCCGGAACTCGTAGGCCCCTCCCTCTGCAACACGGCGACGGCGACGCCTTCAAAAGTCGGGTTCTGGCACACATTCCGTGAAAGATCTTGCTGGTTCTCGCCAGCAGGAGGCGCGCGCGTCATGTGAGCTGCGCGGACCACGCCTCACCGGGGTCCGGTGAGACCGGACTTGAGATCGCTCACGGAATGTGTGCCAGAACCAAAAGTCGTGAACATCCATCGCCTTCTTGATCACCTACTGCTGGCGAAACCCATCAACAAACGCTGTTCCTAGAAGTGAACGAAGCCAAGGAGGCGTATTCAAGGGTTTGACCTGCGGTTTCAGCGTCCGGAAACTCTTGAATGAGCCTCGTAGCACTGATAGGGGCAAGGCCCGCAACCAGGCGTGAGCCGATCCCCTCTCAACTGAGTTATGTAGGGGTGGCGGGCAAATGTGACACCGCCCGATGCCGTTTCTGGTTCTGGAGAGCAAGGGCTTCCCGGCGGAGCCGGCGCCGTCGCGGTGAAGTTCACCGCCTCGGGGTGCCTCCGGACATGAACATCGCCGGGGTCCTGCACGCGCACGCGGGCACACGTGCCGTGGGCCGGGGATTCACCGGATCGCGACGCTGATGACGACCCTGGCGACCCCGGCGAGAAGCCCAAGTCCGGCGCGGCCCGCAGGAAGGCGCCGGGGTCCGGCCAGGCCGGAGGGACGTGGACCTCGCGCAAGGGGTCAACGAGGTCGACGTCCGGGGCCAACTCGATGACGGTGGGCCGCCATGAGCAGCCTGGTAGAGGTATTCGGACGGCCTGCCGGTGGTCGGCCGTCAGTGGCCCATCGCTTGCCTCAGCGAGAGGGTGATCCGTCTGCGTTCGAGGTCGATGTCGAGAAGGACCACGCGGACGTCGTCGCGTTCGGACACCACTTCCTGGGGCTCGGTAACGTCGTGGTCCGCGAGTTCCGCCAGCGGCACCAGGCCCTCGATCCCCGGGGCGACGCGGACGAACGCGCCGAACGGCACCAGTTTGGTGACCTCACCCGAAAGGGTCTCGCCCGGGGTGTGCGCGTCGGCGAATCCCCGCCACGGGTCTGGCTGCAACGCCTTGATCGACAGGCTGACCTGCTCCCAGGCGAAATCGACAGAGAGGATCTGGGCGCGGATCTCGCGGCCGATGGGGGCGACGTCGGCCAACTCGAAGTGTTTCCAGGACATCTCGGGGATGCGCAGCCACCCGACGCCGCGACCGA
Organism: Streptomyces sp. NPDC057486; assembly: GCF_042802415.1. NCBI lineage: Bacteria > Bacillati > Actinomycetota > Actinomycetes > Kitasatosporales > Streptomycetaceae > Streptomyces > Streptomyces sp. NPDC057486. Next base: position 7,111 of record NZ_JBHVEE010000205.1, read on the forward strand.
GGTCGCCGTCCAGATCGACGTGGACGGCAATGTCGCGCAGACCGCTGGACACGACACCGGCCACGGTGTCGCCGACGCGCAGCGAGGCGAGGTAGCTGCGCAGCTCGTCGGCCCGGCTGCGGTCGGTGCGCCAGCGTGCCCGCAGCTCGCCGTCGGTATCGGGCAGCACGGCGGATGCCAAGGGCCGCCGGTCGGCGGGATCCAGCGGAACCAACGCGTACCGCCGCCCGGGCTCGCCCTTCAATCGTGCGCCTGTCGGGTAGTCGGCGATCCGCTCTTCGTGGAACCCGCCGGGGTACTGCTCGACCAGGAGTTGGAGCCGGTCCTGCCGGACGATCGCGGCGCTGACCGTGCTGGCGTCCTCGGTCAGGTCCGGCCATACGGCCAGCCGTGCGCGCGGTGTCAGTCCTGCGCGCAGTTCCTCGACGTCGGCCAGCGTCGTTGGCCGGTGCCACCTGTACGCGTTGCGGATGTACTGCTCCTCGACCAGGACCCCGCCGTGCTCGTCGACGAGCTGCGCCACCTCGCGCCAGAACTCGTCGTCGGCGGGGCGTTGTTCGTCGACCTGGTCGAGCGCAAGGTCGTACGGCGACTGCTCCACCCGGTCGACGTCCAGCCCCAGTGTCCGTGCGCGGGAGGCGGCCTCGTCCTGCTCGACCGCGGTCCCGACGTACACGTCGTACCGGGTTCCGACGTGGACGAAGAACCCGCCGTCGCCGACCAGCCGGCACCAGGTGCCCTCGCGCAGCACCATGGCGCGCACCAGGCCCATCGCGGTGCCGAGGTAGACGGTCGCGCCGTCGTGGTAGCCGGACAAGTCGTACGGAAACAGGCCGTCCAGTCCGTGGTGACCGCGGCCGCTTCGCACGGAATAGGAGAAGAACCCGTTCTTCACGGGGTTGTCGACGGTCAGGTGGGTGAGTCCGGCGTCGAGCGCGAACCCGATGGCAGCGGCCGCCCACATATTGGCCGCGCTCTCGCGGCTGTCGTAGGCGAGGGTGGTCCGGTCATCGATCCCTTCCGCGTCTGCGGCGAAGGTACGCAGCCGGTACACGAAGGGCGCCATGTCAGAGTCCGGCGCGGCTCGAAGGCGCCCCAAGGGCCGGTCGCGGGTGGACAAGAGACAAGATCATCCCGACACCGTAGCGATGTTCCGCACTCCGCGGAAGGCCACCGCGGAGCAGCACGCTATGCGGGGGCCTGGAGTGTTGTACGTCGAGGTTGTTGACGCGGTTCTCGTATTCGCGGCGCGCCTTGCGCTGCACGGGAACTGCAGTGGTGCTGTCGAGCGGCTGGCAGCGGGCCAGGAGTGCTCGGTGGAGCGCAGGTGCAGCGTTGACGCGCAGGGTGTAGCCCTGCCCTCGTCGTACGGCCACCCCCAGATCCAGCGCACTCCGCTCAGCGGGGTCGAGCTCGGTGGCGCGAAGGAAGTCTGCGACCTTGCCCGGCATGTCGAGCGGGACCGGCAGTTCCGGAGCCGGGGCGTCCTGGTGGTCCGGTGCGTGTTCGAGCAGGAGGTCTGTGATGGCAGTGCCCGGCAGAGCGGGGGAAAACAGGGGTCCAGAACCCAACGCGCGGGGCGTGGGCGGCCAAGGCGGTGTGGGTGAACGCGGCGTCGTCCCCGGCGTCGAGGACGACGGCCAGGCGGGGCGTGGCGGGTGGGCTCATGCGAGGCGGCTGAAGGCCCAGCGCAGCAGGTCGCGGTCCGGGCGCGGGCGGTCCATGCGCTCCATTCCGGTCCGTACATGGGCGGTCAGCTGCGCCCACGCCCGGAAGCTGCCGTGGGCGGCCTGTTCGTCGGCGAAGGTGATGTCGGCGGGGTCGGCGTCTTCCCAGACGGGGTGGAAGAGCGGGACGACGTCGAGGACCTCTTCAGAGGTGAGGCGGGTGAACTGCTGCCAGATGAAGATCCGGGAGGAGAGCATCGGCTCACGGCGCAGCACGGTGTGGGCGCCGCCGACGAAGACGATCGCGATGCGGGTGGCGGGCTCGTCCCACAGGTAGCGGAAGTACTCGAACGCCTCGCCGTTGAGCCACTGCGCCTCGTCGACGAGGAAGGTGCGGGGCCGCTCGGACAAGGCGGTCTTCAGCAGGCGGTCGAACTCGGAGGGGTGACGGGGCGGCTCCCCGCGCAGGCGGAGCGTCTCGAAGAGCTCGTAGCGGACCGCGCGTGCGGTGGGGCGGGCCCGGAAGGTGACCCGGCAGACCTCCTCGCCCCGGGTGTCCTCCAGCTCGTGCAGGCAGGTGTTGACCGCCAGGGTCTTACCGAAGCCGGCGTTGCCGTGGATGCACATCATCGCCCGCGCGGCGACCGTGTCCGCGATGTTCTCCCGCGCGGTCAGCAGCGCCCTCGTGGTCACGATGGAGGCGTCGGGCAGGTCGACGTACTGGTACGTGGGCGCGGTCACCGCACACCACCGCCCGCAGCGCCGTCCTCGTCACCAAAGACACCGGCCTCCGGTCCGCCGCCGGGCTCGTCGTCATCTGGCGCAAGTGACGTCTGCGGCCGGGTACGGGCCGCGAGGGAGGCCGGGGTACGCCAGTCGGGCGGAGGCGCGGCCGGCGGGATCAGGTCCGGCAGCGCCAGCCTCGACAGATCCGCCCGGTCAGCCACGGCCAACTCGGCAGCAGCCTCCATCGTGGACACCGCGTCCAGCCGCTCCGGCTTACCCGGCCGCGTCACCGCGGCATAGCGCTCGCGCTGGGCTGCGGCGAGGTCCTTGCGCAGACGCCGGCTGCGCGCGGCCCGAGCGGTGCGGACCGCGGTGATCTGCTCCGGGCTCGCCTCGTCCGCGACGGTCGCAGGTCCCAGGTAGCGGCCGGTCGTGGCGTCGAAGACCTCGATGCGGTGATCGTGGTGCGGCATGAACCGCACCCTGACCCCCGTACCCGCCAGGCCCGTCATCCACAGCCCCACATAGTCCCGCCTGCGGAACCGGACCCCGCGGGTGGAGATCACCCGGATCCGTCCGTCGTCCTCCAGCGTGAGCGTCCACAACTCCTCCGGGCTGACCTCCCGGACCGGAGTCGGATCCGCCTCCCAGGCCTGTAGCGGGGTCTTCCCGTCCAGCGGACCCGGCTGGTGGACGGTGTTCCACCACTCCACCCAGCCCAGCAGCCGGGCGGTGAAGTCCTCGAAATCGAGCAGCAGCTCGTCCTTCGGTCGGGCCCGGCGCCGGCCTGGGCGTGGCTGGCGCACATAGCCGGGCAACGCGGCGAGGAACATCGACTCCACAGCTCGGTTAGCCCTCGACCGTGCCCTTCAGGTGCGGGGTGTAGGCGGGCAGGTCCTCCACCTCGACCAGCAACGCGCCGAACGCGGCCGCGACCGTCTTCGACAAGAAGTCCTTGCCCCGGTTCACACGGACCTTCTCCGGCAGTCCGCCCTGCGGCCCGAACGGGTCATCACGCAACACCGCCGACCGCAGCGCGGCCAGCACCGACTCCCGCGACGGGTATCCGGGTGTGACCGCGACCCCCATGACCGTGTTCGTCGCGCAGTCCACGAACCAGGTGACCCAAGGACGACGGGCGCTGCCTTCAACCTCGACCAGAACGGGGGCCTGAACGCGATCGGCCTCCCACACCTCATTCCGCCACCCACGCGGCCGCGCCAGGAACACATCATGCTTACGGGCCTCACGCTCACCACCAGCAAGCCCCGCCGCAACCGCCGCACTCAGATCCCGCCGGATCGCACGATGCAACGTCTGAACCGACGGCGGCGGATCCCCCGCGCCCCGGTCCGCGCGAGCCGTTAGCTCACGATGGACAGCAGCGACGTTCCCCTTCCACAGACCGAGCAGAGCTCGGACCTCCGGGGTGATCATGAATCGCCCGTAGTACCGGCCGCTCTCCCCCGGCACCACGGCCCCATCCTCCGCGGCGGCCAACCACCGCCACACCGCCCGCTCCCGCACACCGAACGTCTCACCTATCGTCCGCACATGCTGGGTGGTCAGCTTCCCCTCCCGGCGCAAAGACAACAACCGGCGCACCGCCGGCCCCCGCAACGCCTGCACCGACGTCGCGGGCAACGGCCCGTCCGAACCCCCCGAGACCGGGAGCTGTACTTCCTCGTCCACCCGTCCCACACAACCGGCCCCCGGCCAGCCAATGGATCAGAACTCACAAAACTGAGACAGCGTCACCCCTGGAGCGATAAAGGCCAAGGACAGCGATCCCCCACCGATCTCTCACATCAAAGACAGTGACACCCGATCTCAAAACAGGCCTTGACCAGCACCAACACATCACAGCCCACTGTCTGCCATCCCACCGCCCCAAACCCGAGAGATCGCACCCGGAGCACGCTATTTCCAGACCGGTGCAGGCGGTAGCGGTGAAAGCGAATGTCGCATCGTGGTGAAAGATTCATGACGCCCATCAACCTCGCTAGCCTCCGCCGCGTGATCCGCAAAGAGAATCGCACGTACCAACCAGCAGCCAAGTGATGGGAACCACTGTTCACCACACCATCGACCGGTCTTGTTCACGCGAATGCGGTGTGAAGTGCAGCCGCCTAGTGTCTCGTGATCCTGTCCATGTCAGTTCGAGTTGTTATTGACGAGTTTCTTCACGTTGGTCGCGACGAGCCTGACCTTCGCGAGGACC
>NZ_JBHVEE010000206.1:0-11720 GCF_042802415.1 Streptomyces sp. NPDC057486
GCGTTTCCGACTCTATCAGACTCTTTCGTGTCCGATTCCCGGTCGAAGCGGGTTCCGCTTTCCAGTTCTTCGCTTTCGCGTTTCCCTTTCCGGCGGTTCCAACCTTACCAGACTCTTTTTCGTTTCCGTTTCCGGTCCGAATTTGATTCCGGTGGCCTTTGGAGTGGCCTTTGCCTTTCGGCGGATCCGACTTTATCAGAAGCATTTCGGCCGATCTAATCGGCTTCGTTACTCGATATAAGGAGAATCAATGGCTCTGCGGAGACCCTGTCTCCGTCGAGAGCGAGGTAGACACTACCGGTTGCACTCGAACCTGTCCAGTCCGACTCAACCGTTGAAATCTACCTCCCCCTGTCCACCATGTCAATGGTTTTTTGGGGCGAGAGGAAGACTAGCAGGTCAGCGGGGTCATACGCACATCAGGCGGCTGCCGGGAGCTCGGCGCTTCGCTCGGTGGCGTCGAGGTCTCCTGCCTCGCCGGCTCGGGCCGCTCGGCCGCCGAGTATGTAGACGTACGCGAGAAACGCCAGTTCGGCCGCGATCCCGATGGCGATACGGGCCCAGGTGGGGAGGCCCGAGGGGGTGACGAAGCCTTCGATCACTCCCGAGACGAACAGGACCACGGCCAGACCGATGGCCATGCCGATGGCGGCTCGGCCTTGCTGCGCGAGGGCGGAGCGGCGCGTCCGCGGGCCGGGATCGATGACCGTCCAGCCGAGGCGGAGGCCTGTACCGGCTGCGACGAATACCGCGGTGAGTTCGAGCAGACCGTGCGGAAGGACCAGGCCGAGGAAGGTGTCGAGTCGGCCGGCCGACGACATCAGGCCGATGCCGACTGCGAGGTTGAGTACGTTCACGAAGAGGATCCAGATCACCGGCAGGCAGAGGAATGCCCCCAGGACCAGACACATCGCGGCCGCCTGAGCATTGTTCGTCCAGACCTGGGCTGCGAACGAAGCGGCCGGGTGGCTGGAGTAGTACGTCTCGTACTCCCCTCCGGGGCTGGTCATGCGACGGAGGTCTTCCGGGGCGGCGATCGCCGCCTGGACCTCCGGGTGGGTGCCGATCCACCAGCCCATGAGTGCGGCCAGGAGCGTCGAGAGTACGGCCGTGGGTATCCACCAGTGCCTGGAGCGGTAGACCGCTGCGGGAAAACCGGCAGTCAGGAAGCGGGTGGCGTCGCGCCAGGTGGCCCGGCGGGTGCCTGTCACGGTGGACCGGGCACGGGCCACGAGCTGGGTGAGGCGCGCGGTGAGCATCGGATCCGGGGCACTGGACTGGATCAGTGAGAGATGGGTGGCCGTCCGCTGGTAGAGGGCGACGAGTTCGTCGGCTTCGGTGCCGGTGAGACGGCGCCCGCGATGCAGGAGGTGTTCCAGGCGGTCCCACTCGGTGCGGTGGGCTGTCACGAAGACGTCGAGGTCCATGGTCGGCTGCTGCTCCAGGCATGGGTGCGTACGGGTCCGTACTACTGCGGCGCGCTGCGGGTCAGCTTGGCAGACTGAGCTCCCGAGGGGCAGGGAAGGTCGGCGAAGGGTGGGCGGCAATGAGTGAGCTTGTGACCGGGGACGCGGTCGTGCTGGGGCTGAGGCCGGCGAAACTGCCGAGTCGGGCGCTGGCTCTGGCGATCGATCTTGTCGTGGTGTGGACGGTTTTCATCCTGGTGTCGATCGGGCTGGCCGTCGCGACGGTGACGCTGGACGAGGCGGCGGGTGCGGCCATTGCCGTCGCCACGTTTCTGCTCGTGCTGGTGGGCGGGCCCATCGCGGTGGAGACGCTCAGCCACGGCCGTTCGCTGGGGAAGTTGGCATGCGGGCTGCGGGTGGTGCGGGACGACGGCGGGCCGATCCGGTTCCGGCACGCGCTGGTGCGTGGGGCGATGGGGGTCGTCGAGATTCTGATGACGCTCGGGGTCGTCGCATCCATCGCGTCGCTGGTGTCGGCACGGGGGCGGCGGCTCGGGGATGTCTTCGCGGGGACGCTCGTCGTACGGGAACGGGTGCCGGCGGGGCGGGGAGTCGCCGTGCCGCCTCCGCCGCCGTGGTTGGTCGGGAGGTTCGCCGCGCTTGATCTGTCGGCGGTGCCGGACGAGTTGTGGCTGGCGATACGGCAGTACCTGACGCGGATGAACCAGCTCGATGCGGAGGTGGGGTGGTCGATGGCCACGCGGCTGAGTGGGGAGCTGGCGGCACGTACAGGGGTGCCCGTTCCGGAAGGGGTACCGGCTGCGGCGTATCTGGCCGGCGTGGTGAACGAGCGGCAGGCGCGGGATGCGCGGCGGGTGTTCGCCGCTGCGCAGACGGTTTCCCCGGAGGTCGCGGGTCCGCCTGTGGACGGCCAGAGCGGTGTCGAGGGCGCGGGAGGCGTGAGGACTGCGTCGGGGCCCATGGAGTGGGTGGCCCCTGTGGGGCCTGCCAGCCCTGGGGCTTCTGAGGTCGCCGGGACGGATGTGTCCGCGGTGCGGGCTCCGGGCACCGGGTTCGCTCCGCCTGCTTAGCGGGGGGAGGGCGGGGATTCCAGCTCTTCGAGCTCGATGCCGGGGGCCGAGAGGACCACGTCGCCGGCGATGTGAACGGTGTGCTGTTCGCCTGTGTCCAGGGCGCTGACCTGGTATTCGTCCACCATCAAGGGGCCACTGTCAGTGGCGTGCGCTTCACTGTTCACCAGGGCCCAGGACTGGTCGACGGTACGGGGGGCGAGGACCGGGTCCGTGAAGGCGACGAGGCGGACGCGGGTCGCGGGGGAACCGGGGGTGAGGCGCAGCAGCCGTGAGGTCGCGACGAGGAAAGCGGGGGAGGTGCCGGTGAAGGCGTGGGCGCGGACATTGCCTTCGGTGGCATGGATTCCGGTCGGGTCGGTGCGGACCCAGGTGACGCCTTCGAGGGCGGCTCCTCGGATCTGCCAGCTCGCGGCGTGGAGTTCGAGGCGAAGGGGGCGGCCGAGTTCATCGAGGGTGAGGTCGACGGAGCCCAGGTGATCGCCCGAGGGGGCGGTGGTCTGGGAGACGTAGCGCCAGCCGGAGGGGCCAGGGGCGCATTGGAAGTGTTCCTGGCCGAGGGGGGTGTGGTCGTGGGGATCGTGGAGCGAATAACGGCCGCGGGGCATGGGGTCCTTCGGGTTCCTCGGGCTGTGCGGGTGCGGTACGGCGCAGGCCCCCGACACGGGGGTGCGGGGGCCTGCGCTCGTATTTGCTGCTGAAGGTGGGACCGGTCCGTCCGTCAGAGCAGTTCTGGACCGGTCACCGGGTGCGGCGATCTGCGCTGCTGACTGACGGGATCAGCACCGGATCAGTAGCGGTAGTGGTCGGGCTTGTACGGGCCTTCGACCTCGACGCCGATGTAGGCGGCCTGCTCGGGTCGGAGGGTCGTGAGCTTCACGCCGAGTGCGGCGAGGTGGAGGCGGGCGACCTTCTCGTCGAGGTGCTTGGGCAGCACGTAGACGTCGGTCGGGTACTCCTCGGGCTTGGTGAACAGCTCGATCTGGGCCAGGGTCTGGTCCGCGAACGAGTTGGACATGACGAACGAGGGGTGGCCCGTGGCGTTGCCCAGGTTCAGCAGGCGGCCCTCGGACAGCACGATGATGACCTTGCCGTCGGGGAACGTCCACGTGTGGACCTGCGGCTTGACCTCGTCCTTGACGATGCCGTCGATCTTGGCGAGACCCGCCATGTCGATCTCGTTGTCGAAGTGGCCGATGTTCCCGACGATCGCCTGGTGCTTCATCTTGGCCATGTCGGCGGCCATGATGATGTCCTTGTTGCCCGTCGTGGTGACGAAGATGTCGGCCTGGGCGACGACATCGTCGAGGGTGGCGACCTGGTAGCCGTCCATCGCCGCCTGCAGCGCGCAGATCGGGTCGATCTCGGTGATGATCACGCGGGCGCCCTGGCCGCGCAGGGACTCCGCGCAGCCCTTGCCCACGTCGCCGTAGCCGCAGACGACGGCGGTCTTGCCGCCGATCAGGACGTCGGTGGCGCGGTTGATGCCGTCGATCAGGGAGTGGCGGCAGCCGTACTTGTTGTCGAACTTGGACTTGGTGACGGCGTCGTTGACGTTGATCGCCGGGAAGAGGAGGGTGCCGTCGCGGTGCATCTCGTACAGCCGGTGCACACCGGTCGTGGTCTCCTCGGTGACGCCGCGGATCTCGGACGCCAGCTGGGTCCACTTCTGCGGGGCCTCGCCGAGGGTGCGGTTCAGCAGGGTGAGGATGTGGCCGTACTCCTCGCTGTCCGCGGTCGACGGGTCCGGGGCCGATCCGGCCTTCTCGAACTCGACGCCCTTGTGGACGAGGAGGGTGGCGTCGCCACCGTCGTCGAGGATCATGTTCGGGCCGCCGGTGGGGGTGTTCGGCCAGGTCAGAGCCTGCTCCGTGCACCACCAGTACTCTTCCAGCGTCTCGCCCTTCCAGGCGAAGACCGGGACTCCGGCAGGGGCGTCCGGGGTGCCGTTCGGGCCGACGGCGATGGCCGCGGCGGCGTGGTCCTGGGTCGAGAAGATGTTGCAGGAGGCCCAGCGGACCTGGGCGCCGAGGGCGACCAGGGTCTCGATCAGCACGGCGGTCTGCACGGTCATGTGCAGCGAGCCGGTGATGCGGGCGCCGGCCAGCGGCTGCGAGTCGGCGTACTCCTTGCGGATCGACATCAGGCCGGGCATCTCGTGCTCGGCGAGCGTGATCTCCTTGCGGCCGAACTCCGCGAGGGAGAGGTCGGCGACCTTGAAGTCCTGTCGATTGGCGACCGTCGTCATAACGGGCTGCTCCTCGTAATGGGGTCGAGGGTGGGTAGGGCTTGGCTCTGCGGCGGCGGGCACACGAATGCCCGGGCGCTCGCAGCGCAGTCCGTCGGAGGCCCTCTCTCCCTCGCCCGTTCCGCAGGAGCGGAGCGGCCGACCGCCATCAGCAGCGACGTCTGACACTGTCATCGAATCTACACCGATCGGCCCAGTCGCTCCCAGCCCACTCGGGGCCGGGAGCGGTCGGACGAGGGATCGGGAGGATCAGTGGCCGGAATCGGCCGGGTCGGCGTCGGGGGCTGTGGCCGGATTGGTGCCCGCGGCGGCGGCCGCCTCGTTGAAGATGTCCGGTTCCAGGTAGATGACCCGGGCGATCGGGACCGCTTCGCGGATGCGGGCCTCGGCGGCGTTGATGGCGTTGGCGACCTCGGTGGCGGTGTCGTCGTGCTGGACGGCGATCTTCGCGGCGACCAGCAGTTCCTCCGGGCCGAGGTGGAGCGTACGCATGTGGATGATGCGGGTGACGGTGTCGCCGTCGACGACTGCGGCCTTGATCTTGTCGACCTGGTCGGTGCCCGCGGCTTCGCCGAGCAGCAGCGACTTCGTCTCGGCAGCGAGGACGATCGCGATGATGATCAGCAGGGTGCCGATGCAGAGGGTGCCGATTCCGTCCCAGACGCCGTTGCCGGTCCCGAGGGCCAGGCCGACACCTGCGAGGGCGAGCACCAGACCGATCAGCGCGCCGAAGTCCTCCAGGAGGACGACGGGGAGTTCGGGGGCCTTCGCGCGGCGGATGAACTCCTTCCAGGAGAGCGATCCGCGGGTCTCGTTGGACTCCTTGATGGCCGTACGGAAGGAGAAGCCCTCGGCGATGATCGCGAAGACCAGTACGCCGACCGGCCAGTACCAGGCCTCGATCTCGTGCGGGTGCTTGATCTTCTCGTAGCCCTCGTACACCGCGAACATGCCACCGACCGAGAACAGGACGATGGAGACGAGGAAGGCGTAGATGTAGCGCTCACGGCCGTAGCCGAAGGGGTGCTGGGGGGTGGCTTCGCGCTGGGCCTTCTTGCCGCCGAGCAGCAGAAGCCCCTGGTTGCCCGAGTCGGCGAGCGAGTGGACACTCTCCGCGAGCATCGACGACGAGCCACTGAACAGGAACGCCACGAATTTGGCCACTGCGATCGCGAGATTGGCGCCGAGCGCCGCCACGATCGCCTTGGTTCCGCCTGACGCACTCATGGGTGCCTGGTGTCCCTTCGTCAATGCTGCGGCCCTGGCGCCGCGGTACGGCCGGACATTGTTGCAGCCGCTGATGCGGACGGTACGTCAGGCCACCACTGTGGCGCGGAACAGTGTGCCGCTACCGGACGCTTCGACCGATTCGTCCGACGGCACGAAGACCGAGCCGCCGGGGGCGAGGTCGAGCGTGCCGACGCGGGGCGCACCGGCGGTGCAGAGCAGGATCTGCGGGGCGGACCTGGTCAGGTCCACGGGAGCGGCGCCGGGCGAGAGGTCGTAGCGCGACAGCCGGAATTCGTCGACCGGGGTCTCGTACAGCTCCTCGCCGGAGGGAGCAGCCTCGGGGCGCAGGATGCCGGGGTCGGTCGCCTCGAAGCGGACGATGTCCAGGAGTTCGGGGACGTCGATGTGCTTGGGTGTCAGTCCGCAGCGCAGCACATTGTCCGAGTTGGCCATGATTTCGACACCGAGGCCGCCGAGGTAGGCGTGCGGGACGCCGGCGCCGAGGAACAGGGCTTCACCGGGCTGGAGTTGCACGTGGTTCAGCAGCATCGCAGCGATGACACCCGGGTCGCCCGGGAAGTGGTGTGCGATGCGGGCGTACGGGGCGTGGGCGCCGCCGAGGCGTTCGGCGGCGGCCGCTGCCTCGGTGACCGTCTCCGTCATCTCCGCGGGGTCGGCGGTGAGGATCGCCGTGAGCACTTCGCGGAGCGCCGCCTCCTCGGGGTGGGCTCCGAGCAGATCGACGTACGGCTTGAGGGAGTCGACGCCGAGCGCCGCTATCGCCTCGGCGGCCTCGGTGGGCCGGCGGAAGCCGCAGAGACCTTCGAAGGGAGTGAGCGCGCAGATCAGTTCCGGCTTGTGGTTGGCGTCCTTGTACGTGCGGTGGGGTGCGTCGATCGGGACGGACCGGCGCTCCTCGTCCTCGTACCCCTTCTTGGCCTGCGTGAGGTCGGGGTGGACCTGGAGGGAGAGGGGAGCACCCGCCGCGAGCAGCTTGAGGAGGAAGGGGAGGCGGGGGCCGAACTTCTCGACGGTGGCCGGGCCCAGTTCGCGCTCGGGGTCGGCGGCGATGATGTCGGTCAGGGGCTGCTCGGTGCCTGCGGTACGGGTGAGGCGGGAGGGGGCTCCGGGATGGGCGCCCATCCACATCTCGGCCTGGGGCTCGCCGGTGGGAGCGACGCCGAGCAGTTCGGGGATGGCGGTGGTGGAGCCCCAGGCATAAGGGCGCACGGTGTTGGAGAGCCGGTCCATGGAGATTTTTCGTCCTCGTGAGATGCGGGGATCGTGCGATGTGGTGGAGCGGTTCAGGGGTGAGCTGCCGACGCCAGGGACAGGTAGACCGCGGCGAAGTCGGTGACTGCGAGGAGTTCGGCGAGGGCTTCGAGCGCCGTGCCCTCCTCGGGTTCGAGTTCACTGATCGCCGTGTCGTGGCCGAGGGCGAGTTCGCGGGCGGCCGGGGCGGCACTCAGGCCGCCGGTGGGCCGGTCCCGGAGCAGGACGACCCGGGCGTGCAGGGGCTCGGTCTCATCGACCCGGTCGCGGAAGAAGTCGTCGGGGTCGGCCCCCGCGGCGAAGTCGCCCGCCAGCAGTGCCCCGTGGGCGGGGAGCGCCTCGGGGAGTTCGGCGGAGATGGCCGGGCGGCCGGACAGTTCGGCGAGGACGGCGGCGAAGCGTCGCCCGACAGGTCCTGCGGTGTCGCCCTCCGTCCAGATGAGGGGCAGGCTGTCGGCGAGTTCGGCAGCGAGGGTCTTGGCCGGGTTGCTGTACGTGGCAATGGCCGGTCCGCAGCGTTCGGCGGTGCGGTCGAGACGGTCGGCGACGCTCTGCAGCGCCTCGGGGGTTGCCGTGACCAGGCCGACCCGGTCGAGCAGGGCGAGCAGCGGCGTGAACAGGGCCCAGAGCGTGCCGGGACCCGCGGCCGAGGTCTCGGCGTCGTACTCGCCGTGCGGGGCGGACGCCATCGGTACGACGAGTCCGTGCACCCCGTCGACCGCCTCGCGCAGCGGGGACCCGTGCGGGGCGACGGCGACGACCGTGCAGCCGCGCCGGTACGCCTGTTCGGCGAGGAGGGCGAGGCCCGGTTCGGTGCCGTCGGCCGTGGCGATCAGCAGCAGGTCGACGGAGCCGGCCCAGCCGGGGAGCGTCCAGCGCATCGCGCCCGCGGCGGGTGCGACGCCGGAAGGGGAGATACGGGTGACGGGGGCCGAGGCGCCCGCCAGTGCGGCGATCAGGTCGGCGACGCCGAACGCGGCGGTGCCGGAGCCGGCGACCATGACGGCGCGGGGGCGGCCCTCCGGGGTCAGTTCGGTGATTCCGGCCTCCGCAGCGTGCCGGGCGGCGGTACGGACGCGCGCCCCGGCCTCGGCGGCGCCACGGAGCAGACCGCGGCGGTCGGCTCGGGCCAGTGCTTCCGGGGCGTCGAGCAACGACTCGTCGAGCATGGGGACGGGCCTCCGATCACGTGCTGCTCAGCGTGAGGTCTGCGGTGTACGGGCGGGGTCGCCGGTGCGGTGGGTGGCGGCGGTCCCGTGACTCGCTGTTACGCGGGGCGGCGGGCCTCGTCGACGAGGAGGACGGGGATGCCGTCCCGCACCGGGTAGGCCAGGCCGCAGTCGGTGCCGGTGCAGACCAGCTCGGGGCTGTCGGCTGCCGTGCGGTCGTCCAGCGGGAAGTGGCAGGCCGGGCAGGCGAGGATCTCCAGAAGGCCGGCTTCGAGCGGCATGGGGCGGGTCCCTTCGAGCATTCGAACGTGTGTGTTCGGTTCACGCGGATCAGGCGTCGTCAGCCTACCGCCGGGGTGGCGGAGGCGCGGCCCGGCCCGGAGCCGGTGGGGCGGGTGGGGCGATGTGGTGTGCGTGGGGTTGCGGTGCGGGTCGGGGCCCACGGGTGGTGCGCCTGCGGCGGGCTCGCCCCTGCCCGCCCCTTCCCGGAACCGGTGCTCCGTCCCGGCCCCCGTCCGGTTCTCGAACGCAGGACGGACCGGAGGCTCGTCCATGAGGGCCGGGAGTGGTCCTACGCGCGGACCAGGGCCAGGACCTCGTCGCGTACCGCCTTCATCGTCCCCTCGTCGCGTGCCTCGACGTTCAGGCGCAGGAGGGGTTCCGTGTTGGAGGCCCGGAGGTTGAACCACCAGTCCGGTGCCGTGACCGTCAGGCCGTCCAGTTCGTCGAGCGCGATGCCCTCGCGCGCCTCGAAGGATGCGCGTACCACCGCAGTGCGGGCCGGCTGGTCGTCGACCGTGGAGTTGATCTCTCCGGAGCCGGTGTAGCGGTCGTACTGGGCGACCAGTTCGGAGAGCGGGCCCGGCTGGCCGCCCAGGGCGGCGAGGACGTGGAGGGCGGCGAGCATGCCCGTATCGGCGTTCCAGAAGTCGCGGAAGTAGTAGTGCGCGGAGTGTTCGCCGCCGAAGATCGCGCCGTGTTCGGCCATCTCCGCCTTGATGAAGGAGTGGCCGACGCGGGTACGGACGGGGGTGCCGCCGTGTTCGCGGACCACCTCGGGGACCGACCGGGACGTGATCAGGTTGTGGATCACGGTGCCCTTGCCACCGTGGCGGGCGAGCTCACGCGCCGCGACCAGGGCGGTGATCGCGGACGGGGAGACGCCCGCGCCGTGTTCGTCGACGACGAAGCAGCGGTCCGCGTCGCCGTCGAAGGCGAGGCCCAGGTCGGCGCCTTCGGCCAGCACCCGGGCCTGGAGGTCGACGAGGTTCTTCGGGTCGAGGGGGTTGGCCTCGTGGTTGGGGAACGTGCCGTCCAGTTCGAAGTACATGGGGACGACGTCGAGCGGGAGTCCTCGGAAGACGGTGGGGACGGTGTGACCGCCCATGCCGTTGCCCGCGTCGACCACGACCTTCAGCGGGCGGATGGCCGTCAGGTCGACCAGGGACCGCAGGTGGGCCGCGTAGTCGGTGAGGGTGTCGCGGTCCGTGACGGTGCCGGGGGTGGCGACCGGCTGCGGTACGCCCTGCTCGGCCCACTTCTCGATCAGGGCGCGGATCTCGGCCAGCCCGGTGTCCTGGCCGACCGGCGCGGCGCCGGCCCGGCACAGCTTGATTCCGTTGTACTGCGCCGGGTTGTGCGAGGCCGTGAACATCGCACCGGGCAGGCCGAGGCTGCCGGAGGCGAAGTACAACTGGTCGGTCGAGCACAGACCGATGAGGGTGACGTCCGCACCCCGTGCCGCCGCGCCGCGCGCGAACGCCGCCGAGAGGCCGGGCGAGGACGGACGCATGTCGTGGCCGATCACGACCGCCTCCGCGTCCGTCACCTCGACGAACGCCGCCCCGAACTGCTCGGCCAGCGATTCGTCCCACTGGTCGGGCACGACTCCGCGCACGTCGTACGCCTTCACGATCTGCGACAGATCAGCAGCCACGGGCCGGTCCTCCTGAGATTTCTGCGGACCGCCCAAACTACCCGGCCGGTCCGCGGGCTCTCGGGGGAGCGGTCGTTCGGTGGTCGACCGCTTCAGGAGTCGGGTGAGCGCAGGACCCGCAGGTGACCGCGGCGCGCGACCTCCATCGGTTCCGCGGCCTGCGGGCCGCCGCCCCTGGCCTCCGCCGCGCGGTCGTGCGGACGCGCGGCTTCCCGCACGGCGTTGGCGAGCGCTTCGAGGTCGTCACCGCTGGGGCGCGTGGGCGCGGAGGGATCGGTGAGCCGGACGACTTCCCAGCCGCGTGGCGCGGTCAGTCGCTCGCTGTGCTCGGCACAGAGGTCGTAGCAGTGGGGCTCGGCGTAGGTGGCGAGCGGGCCGAGGACCGCAGTCGAGTCGGCATAGACGTACGTCAGTGTCGCGACGGCAGGGCGGCCGCACGCGGTGCGCGAACAGCGACGTACAGGGCTCACGATGTTGGACGGTACCGCACTCTTGAGCGGGCTGCGACGACTCTCCCTCAGGTCACCCCACCGTGTCGCACTGTGACCTCCGGCACAACCGCCCTTCGGGCAACTGGCCTGACCTGCGCGGGAAGAGGGAAGCGCAGGTCGCAACGGCAACGATTTCGGTCACCACTCGGCGCATAAGCTGTCAATACGTAGGAGATCGGCGGTCGGGGACCGGGCCTGAAACGGGCTCAAGCTTGGCCGGAATGTTCAAGTGCGGACATGCCGCTGTGCTGCCGGTGACGGGCGATCCGGCTGCCCCACAGAGGGTTACGCTGCGTCGGTGATGGACAGTCCTGTACCGCCGCCCCACCCGTCCGAGCCGCGGTCCGAGCCGCGACCGCGCCGTCGTGACCGCCATGGCCGCGGCATGCGCGGACCGGTCGCGCCGCCCCAGGTGCCGCTCTCGGCCACCAGGGCGGAGAACTTCCGTGATCTCGTACAGGACTCGGTGGAGCGGCTGGAGCGGCGCTGGCCTCAGCTGGCCGATGTCGACTTCATGGTCCTCGATGTGCCGGGGCCGCAGGAGGAGACCGTACCGCTGGGACGTGCGGTGTCCGCGGAGAAGGACCGGCCCGCGCAGATCGTCGTCTACCGGCGCCCCGTCGAGATCCGTACCAAGAACCGCGACGAGCGTGCGCTGCTGGTGCACGAGGTCGTGGTCGAACAGGTCGCGGAGTTGCTCGGGCTGTCACCGGAGTCAGTGGATCCGCGCTACGGGCAGGACTAGGGCGTGTGTCGGAAGTCCCGCCGTCCGCCCGAAGGGTGGGCCCGGCGGCGTCCGGTGCGTGCGATCGCACGGCGGAGGGTCGTCCTCGTACCGGACGTACTCGGACGACCCCGACAACGCAGCGAGCGTGCG
>NZ_JBHVEE010000207.1:0-11661 GCF_042802415.1 Streptomyces sp. NPDC057486
CGAGGTCCTCGCGAAGGTCAGGCTCGTCGCGACCAACGTGAAGAAACTCGTCAATAACAACTCGAACTGACATGGACAGGATCACGAGACACTAGCTGGCCGCAAAGAGGCGGGAGCGGGGTGCTAGCGAGCTGAGGTATCTCCAGCGCGGTGCGAACCACTGGAGCAGCCACGTATACCGCTCGAGTTCGCCCCTGGCTCTGAAAGGAGGAACCATGAATTGTGAAGGCCGCAGGAGAAACCGAGCGGCTGTCGGCTAGAGCGAGCGTTGCCGGGAGTTCCACGTGAGCTGCTCAAGCCCGAAGCCGGGAGAATACCGAAGGGACTGGGGAGGCACCGATGAAGGCATCCGAGGTGGCCTACAAGCCTGTCGGCCTTGTGCTGGGGGCCCTCAGTGGTGCCCTGGCCAGCTTTGTGTTCAAACAGGTCTGGAAGAAGGTCGGGCATAACGACGATGCCCCCGATGCCACCGACGAACGACGCACCTGGCGGGAAGTAGTACTCGCGGCGACGCTGCAGGGTGCCATCTTCTCAGCCGTCAAGGCCATCGTCGACCGTGGCGGCGCCACCGCCACGAAGCGCCTGACCGGCACTTGGCCGGGCTGAGCGCCAAGACGCCCTTGGCTCTCGCCCCGAAGGCCCCCAGCTGGTTAACCGGTCCGAATTGGTGGGCCAAACCGAGCGCCAGCCCCCAGGGGCTGCTTCTCAACCTTCGCGGTTGGAGGATGCGTGGGCCAGTAGCCAGGATGGGTATTGCGGTCAGCGGTGGATAGCTCGGCCAAGCGCGGCTGGAAGGCAACCGCGAGCAGAAAGCCGAACAAAATCTGGACGCCAGTCTGGGCGATACGCAGCTCCTGCAGCAGGTCCGCCCATCGCCGGTCCGCTCGTTCCTCTGCTGATTCGTTGCGACCAGTCGTGCCGTCCTGACCGCGGTGCTGCGGAACTCGCGGTGCCAGCCGCGTGCATCATGATCCGGTCGCCTTTCCTCGATCCGGAAAGTCGACTCGATCCGGAAAGTCGACCGGATCAGCAAGGCGCCCTGTCCCGGCTGGGCCTTGTTGGGGTTCAGTGGCGCTCTGATCGCACCTCTGCCGCGGCGGCGCCGGTTGCGGTACCAGGCGGATGAGTGCGGCCCATGCACTGGCCGACGCTGGAGCCGAGGCCGGAAAGCGGCCAGGGAGCGTTCTTGATGGCAGGTCCTGCACCGCCTTGACGGTGCTCCCATGCGGTCATGGAGGAGCGGCGCGGGAGGGGGAGGAACAGCTGCTGGTCACCTTCGCGGCCGAGGCGATGTCCGGGCAGTACATACGAAGAGCCGTAGCGACGATGGCGGTGGCGGTGTGGGCTGGACTGGTCCAAGCGCTCCCAGCGATGGCGACGCTCCTGGCCGGCGCGGCGTGACTCTGCTGCCGCGCTGACCTAGCCCGTCACCCGCTCGGGCGGCGCGCCTGCCGCCCGCCTCGGCGGCTCGGACCCGGTCGGCAACCACTTCGGGGCTGGAGGTGCAAGCTTTCCGTCGAGGGGCAGCTAACGGGACTCATCAGACCCCCAGCTGGCGCCGGCTCGATGCACGGTCGCGTGAGGACGATGCCTGTGGTCAGGTGGGGGGTGCGAAGGAACGCTGGGAGACGACGATGGCCAATAATCGGATCGGGCTGGCCGAGCTTTTGGCCGCAGCCGAGGATGCGGCGCCGGTAGCGTCCCTGGACACGGTCGCGGACAACCTGCGGGACCGTTTCGGCGCGCAGTACGTGAGCTTCCTGTTCGTCGACGTCGTCGGCCGGCAGGTGGTGCGGGTCAGCGAGGAGGCCGCCCCGCAGCAGGGTCGACGCGCCGACCAGATCCCCCTGGCCGGCAGCATCTACGACAAGGTCCTGCGTACCCAGAAGCTGGTGCAGGGCCCGGACGGCGACGTGCAGCAGGTGGTCGCACCGGTCACCAACCGGGGCGACACGATCGGCGTGCTGGAGCTGTTCCTTCCCCAGGCCACGCAGGAGGTGCTGGAGCAGGTCGAGGAGGCCGCGCACGCGCTGGCGTACATCATCGTCACCGACCGCCGCTTCACCGACCTCTATCACTGGGGCGAGCGCACCACCACGCTCAGCCTGGCCGCCGAGATCCAGCGCCAGCTCCTGCCCTCGGCCGCCTCCTGCGAGGCCGCTGAATTCGCCCTTGCCTGCGCCCTGATCCCGGCCGACACCATCGCAGGGGACACCTACGACTACAGCCTCGACCACGCCACCCTGCACCTGGCCGTCACCGACGCCATGGGCCACGACGTCGACGCCTCCCTCAGCGCCACGCTCCTGGTCAACGCCTCCCGCGGCGCCCGCCGCGCCGAGGCGGACCTTGCCGAACAAGCCCGCCAGACCAATCAGGCCCTCCTCGACCACGGCCGCGGCGCCTTCGCCACCGGCCAGCTCCTGCGCATCGCCCTGGACGGGTCCGGCGCACAGCTCGTCAACGCCGGCCACCCCTGGCCACTGCGCCTGCGCGAGGGCACAGTCGACGAAGTACGCCTGGACGCCGAGCTGCCCTTCGGCCTGCACGCACCCGGCCGCTACCGGGTCCAGAACCTCGGCCTCGCCCCAGGCGACCGCCTGGTGCTCTACACCGACGGCATGCAAGAACGCCAGGCGGCATCCGTCGACCTGCCCGACGTGATCCACAGCACCGCCGGCGAGCACCCCCGCGAGGTGGTCCGGACCCTGACCCAGGCGGTCACCGATGCCTGCCACGGACACCCGGCAGACGACGCCACCATCGTGTGCCTGGACTGGCACGGCCCCCAGCCCGCAGGCCGCCACGCCCAAGCCGGAGCCGACAGGTAATCGCTGCCGGGACCCAGGGCGGCCCGGCCGCGCACTCGGCGCCCCGGGTGCCCGATCGACGAAGACCAGTAGGCGAACCTATGGGCGGAATTGGTCTTCGCCGAGGCCCGGGTCGCAGCGGTCATCGGTGCCGGAAGCGAGCTGACGCTACGCGCGGGGTCAAGCGGTGCGGCGGGATACCCGGGGCCCGACGACGATGCCTGGATCATTTTCACGTCCGGGTCCACTGGGAAGCCGAAGGCAGTGGCGGTCACCCACCGGTCTGCGGCGGCGTTCGTCGACGCCGAGGCACAGTTGTTCGCCGTCGAGCCAGAAATGGACCGCGACCTACCGGTACCGCACAGTGACGACGGAAGCGTTCATAGCCACAGCGCAACGGCACACCCCCAAGCCGCTGGACGAGCTCTTCACGACGTGGCTCCACGACACCCAACTGCCGGAACTGCCCCAGCCCACGAACTGGCGCGGCTGAGGCGTCCCGGCGACGGAGTCGTGACCGCCCCTGCGACCTGGCCCACACCGGCCCCATCGCCCATCGACCAGCTCTCCCTTCGGCGTATCGCCTGGTGCTGAAATCCGCGGCACGGAGCAGGCTGTAGGACATGAAGACCAGCACTGATGCGACACAAGAGATCGAGCGCAAGTACGACGCCACATCCGACGCGGAATCGCTGCCCCCACTGAACGACGTCGAGGGCGTAATCCAGGTGGAAGAGCGCACCGAGATCTTGGACGCCACCTACTACGACACCCCTGACCTGCAGCTGAGCACACACGGCATCACACTTCGCCGACGCACAGGCGGCAGCGACGCCGGATGGCACCTCAAGCTCCCCTCCGGACCAGACGCCCGCGAGGAAATCCGCGCCCCCCTAACCGACGAGACGGCCGTGCCGGGCACGCTCGCCTCCCTGGTACGCGCCCGCACACGCGACCAGTCACTGCTCCCCGTGGTCCGCATCGTGAACGTACGCGATGTCCGACGCCTGCTGGATGCGGAAGGTAGAGCACTCGCCGAGGTCTCCTACGACAACGTCACAGCCCACCCCATCGACCCTTCCACGCCCGAGGTGGCGGCCTCCATGGAATGGTCCGAGGCCGAAGTCGAACTTATTGAAGGCTCGCCCCCCTTTCTCGACACCGTTGAGCACCACCTGACTGCTGCTGGCATGCAGCGCAGCAGATCGGCATCCAAACTCGCCCGCGCCCTGGGAAACCGGCTGCCGGCCAGGCCGTCCGCACAGCCAACGCGTCCCACTCACACACCGCATGGAACGAAGAAGAGAAAAACTAAGAGACCCTCCGCAGCCGACGTCGTTCTCGGATACCTGAGCGAACACACGGCCCGCATCACCGACCTCGACATTGCAGTTCGACGCGACCAACCCGACGCAGTCCACCAGATGCGGGTATCCGCCCGCCGACTGCGCAGCGCCCTGAAGACCTTCCGCACCGTGCTGGACCGTAAGGTAACTGAACCGCTCGCCGACGAACTCAAATGGCTCGGCGCAAAACTGGGCGTGGACCGCGACCGCGAAGTCCTCACCGCCCGACTGTATGAGCGGATCGATGAGCTCCCGGAATCGCTGATCGTGGGCCCGGTCCCCACCCGAGTGGGCTCCTGGTCCGACGCGCAGCGCACAGAGAACCGGTCCGGCCTGATGAACGTCCTCAACGGCCCCCGCTACCTCGCACTGCTACGGGCCCTGGACGCACTGCTCGCACAACCACCCCTGCTTCCTGGCTCCGACAAGCCCGCCACCGCCACCTTGCCCAAGGATGTGCTACGGGACTGGCAGCGACTCGCCAACCGGATCCAGCCCACCCGCACAACTCCACCGGGACCCGAACGAGACCTTCAGCTTCACAACGCCCGCAAGGCGGCAAAACGAACCCGCTACGCCGCTGAAGCAGTACAGCCAGCTCTGGGCAAACCCGCCAAGAAGTTCCGAATCCAGATGAAGGCCTTGCAAAAGCTGCTCGGCGAACACCAGGACAGCGTGGTTGCCCGAAACACCCTTCGCGACCTTGCCACGCAGGCCACCCTCGCGGGTGAGAGTTCCTTCACCTACGGACTCCTGCACCACGTTGAGCACGACCGGGCCGATGACGCCGAGCGACAGCTGCCCGCTGCCTGGCACACAGCCTCCCGCCCCAAACTTAGAAAGTGTCTCGCGCGCTGAGAGGGGAGTGTCACGGGTGACCGTCCGACTCCGGGGCGGCGTGTACAGGCGGACGCGAAGCTTCACGCTCGAAGCGCAGGACTCTGGTTCACCGGGGCCGGCCGGTCGCCTACGCCGCCTCCGGAACGACGACGTCGGCGGCATCGAGCCGAAACCTGATCCTGCTCTTGCCCCACAGACCGCGGATGGGGGCGATCACCGTATGGCGTTCGGGCGCGAGACCGTTCTGCCATCGAGACCGTTCTGCAACGCCGAATACCGCCGCGCCGCCGAGTCATCCGCGCCGCCGGCCTCGGCCTGAGACGGCGAAGACCTGCACCTACGCAAGCGGGCTTCGCGGCTGGTGCCCGCGCATACTGACCGGGACGCTTGGGCGTCCCGGGCAACGTCGTCTTCACCGTGGCTCCGGCCCCGCCCGGAGCCCGGCTGTCACGCCGGGGCTGCGGCGGCCTCTTGCTGCGGGGTGCGCGGGCCGTGCACCGTCGTCCAACCCTCCCTGGCGCTGGAAGGGCACGGACCGTTTACGCGGCGGGGTTGAGTTCGGCTTGGCCGAACAGCAGGGCGTAGCCGGTGGGGAGTTGGTGCAGGATGCGGGTGATGAGGTCGGGGCCGGCGTGGGCGGCGACGGCCGCGAAGACGGAGCCGGTGTCCCATCGGGTGGTGGCCAGGGAGGCCCCGGAGCGGGCGGCGAGGTCCTTGACGAAGGCCCATCCGGTCAGCGGCTGGGTGTCGGGGATCTGTGCGGTCAGGGCACGTGCGGCCTCCAGGGGCAGGCAGGCGGCCAGGTCGACGCGTTCGTCGCCGGTCAGCTGGCGTCCCAGCCCCGAAAGGACCAGGCGGACGGCTTCCTCGGCTCTCTCGCGGGTGGGGTAGGCGCCTTCGTAGCGGACCTTCTCCAGCATCTGCTCGTACGCCGTCGAGTACGGCTGCTGGTGCTCAAGCGGTACGCGTACGTCGGTGATCACTGCGGTGCATGCCTTTCGTGGAGTCAGGGTGGGGTGGTGCCGGTGTGCGGCACCGGTGGTCAGGTGGGCTGGGGGCGGCCGAAGAGGAGGTCGTAGCCGACGGGGAGTTGGAGCAGGATCTGTCCAAGCAGGTCATCGCCGGCCGTGTCGGCGACCGTGGACAGGACGGCGCTGACGTCCCAGGTTGCGGTGTGCTCGGTGGCGCCCTCGATCCAGGCTGCGGTCGCCCGCAGGAACCGCTCCGGGGGTAGCGGTTCGGCGCTCTGGAGCGGGTTGAGCAGGATCAGGGCGAAGCCTTCCGGCAGGCGTGCCGCGAGCTGGGCGCGGACCTCGCCGACCAGGTGGGCGCCGAGGAGGGCGAGCACCACGCGGGCCGCGCGCTCGGCTTCCTCCACAGTGCCGTACTCGCCACGTTCCTTCACGTGGGCGAGGAACGCTTCGCGTCGCAGAGTCATCTCGGCCGCCACCCCTTCTTGTTTCATTCGGATGCCCGTAGGGGTGCGGAGGGCGGGGTGAGGGGGAGATCAGGTGCCCGTCCTCCGCACCTGTCCGGCCGGTGTCAGCCGGAGATCTCTTTGTGGCCGGATCCGACGCCGATGGAGATCTTGCGGGGCTTGGCGCGCTCGGCGATCGGGATGCGCAGGGTGAGTACGCCCGCGTCGTAGTCGGCCTGGATGTGCTCGGTGTCGAGGGTGTCGGCGAGCACGATCTGGCGGGAGAAGACGCCCAGCGGCCGCTCGGACAGTTCCATCTGCACGTCGTCGGCCTTCGCCACCGGCCGGCGCTCGGCCTTGACGGTGAGCATGTTGCGCTCGACGTCGATGTCGATCGCGTCTGCGGTGACGCCGGGCAGGTCGAAGGCCACCACGTATTCGTCGCCCTCGCGGTAGGCGTCCATCGGCATCGCCGACGGCTTCGACCAGGTTCCCGGGCCCATCAGCTGCTGCGTCAGCCGGTCCAGTTCACGGAAGGGGTCAGTGCGCATCAACATCGTGAAACACCTCCAGCGGGTTGTAGGCAGTTGCTGCCAATGCGCTGCACTGACACCGTTGTAACATGTCATCCAATGGATGACAAACATGATGTCGTCTGCCTGATGACAACCCGAGGGAGGTGTCCGTGACCCCGGCCGACCAGCCGTCCCCGACCCGCGCCGACGCCCACAGCCCGGTGTCGTTCCTTGCCGCCGCGGCGGCCCTTGACGCCATAGACGACGCCCTGCGTGAAGCCCAGCATGAGACCCCAACCGCCCCCGCCCCCGGTCCGGAACAGGCCCTGGCCTCCTTGTCGCTGCTGCGGCAGGTCCGCGAGCAGCTCGCCGGATGGGAGACCGGCCTGATCGAAACCGCCCGCGACGCGGGCGCCAGCTGGGCCGACCTCGCCCACCCCCTCGGCGTCGCCAGCCGACAGGCCGCCGAACGCCGCTACCTGCGCGGCCGCCCCGGCCCCGCCGGGACCACCGGCGAACAGCGCGTGACGGCCACCCGCCGGGCCCGGGCCGCCGACCGCACCACCGCCGCCTGGGCCCGCCGCAACGCGGCCGACCTGCGCCGCCTCGCCGGCCAGATCACCGCCCTCACCGACCTGCCTGCCGCCGCCCGCCGCCCGCTCAGCGAGCTCCACGCGGCCCTCGCCCACGACGATCCCGCCGACCTCATCGCACCCCTGACCGCCGCCCGCCCCCACCTGGCCGCCGCCCACCCCGACCTCGCCGCCCGGCTCGACACCCTCACACACCCCTGATCCCGCCCGGCGCACCGCACCAGCAGTCCGGTCAGCCTCGGCCCCCGGGTGAACGAGCGGAGACCTGGAGACCAGCGCGGCCGGCCTGCGGACCCCACCTGGCCCGCTCCCTCGTCGAGCGGGGCCTGGGCGGGGGGTGGGCGCAGTCGGTGGCCAAGGTGTCGAGGCGCCAGTTCGTGCCAGGCTGCCGACCGAACCGCCTTTCAGACTGCCTGGCCGAAGCCGGCCGTGGCCGGGTCCTGCCCTGTCCACGTTCTCCCGCCGGAAATCTGAATGGGCGACCCGAAGGCAATGCTTGATCCTTTGAGCTCGTAACACGATCCGAGCGCGGCCTGCCCTTTCAATCTACGGGCAGCAGTGTCCGGGCTCGTCCGCGCCTCGCCCGGGTTCGTACCGCACGGGTGAGGCTGAGCCTTAGGGATGCCTGCTGGAAGCTTCCGTTCAATGGCGCACCGCGGGCTCGGGCGGGATCCCTGGCCGGTTCTTCGGCAGCAGCACACGCAGGGCACCCGGCCGGATTTCGCACACTACGGGGAGAGGAAGCCGTACCGCTTCGCCGTCGATGCCCGCGTCCAGGTGCCGGACGTCACCGTGCAGCGTGATGCCGGGAGCCGACCAGACGACAACCCCTTCACCATCGAACGCCAGGTCCGCCGGGCCCTGGGAGGCGACCAGAAAATGCGGGGCCTCTACCCCGGCAACCAGAGAGTGCGACCCACCGGCCGGATGATCCTTTACCACCTCTCCGACCTCCGGCTACGAGTCGGCAGCGCCACCGATCCACCCGTCATCGCCATCACCCGGGGTATCCAGCTCCACCTACTCGACCTCCTCGGCCTCGAACCCACACACCCCCGCTGGCCAGAGACCTGAACGGCCCTAGCAGGGAGTAAATCTCGCCCTCAGCCACCGGTGAGCAACGGAATGGCTGGGACGATGCCTCGGTGAACTACTTCTCGCATTTCAGCATCGGTCCTGGTCACGAGTGGCAGCACCTCCCGGCGCCCAGGCGAGTCGAGCCCGGCCAGTGGCCGAAGTTGGAGGCTGCGCTCGCCGTGGTCAACCGCGACCTGATGGCAACCCTGCCAGGCCAGGACGCGCTGATTCTGATGCTTGTTCCGTCTTGCGAGCCGCTGCCCCGGAGATCCATCGATAGAGATCAGATCTACGTAGCGATGCCGGACGGCCGTTGGCACGGCAACTCGGTCAATTCGTGCGACCTGGAGGAGGGCGACCCGCCAGAGCCGGACGATGCGACGACGGTCCTGGCCGTGGTCGCGGATGCGGCGCAGGAGACCATCATGGAGCTGCTCTGGCAGGTCTGGCCACTCTGCTCGGCACACAAGATCGGAATGCACCCTCGGCCCGCAGGAACCACCGACGGCTGGTACCAGAGCGAAGCGGACTCGACAGGGCCACCGGTGTGGTGGTGTCGGGGCGGCCGGGATGGCACGTGCCACGACGTCTCCCTGGTGGGCGAGTTGGCCGCCACCCTGCCGGGCAAGCAGCGTCGGGCCCTGCGGCACAGCGAGCGCAAACAGGATGGTCGCCGATAACCGCAGGCCAGACGACTGCGCGTTGCCGCTGGAACCCACCATCCACTGCCACCCGCGAAGTACGGAGCTAGTCAGCCACCCGCGCAGCGGGGGAACCTCACCCTGGTTGGTGTGGTGCCGTCTGTAGCGCGGCTCTCTCGGCCGTTGAGAAAGGTGTTCGTCGATGAACAGCGCGGAAGCGGCGCGTACACGGGTGCTGGCGGAGCTGATTGCTGCGAGTCATCTGATGACTTTGGAGCAGCTGCCTGGCATGGTGGCGTCGCACGCTGCCGGGGTGGGTTGGCCTCAGGTGCTGATCTATCTGGCCGATCTGCAACAGGTTCGGTTGCACCTGCTGGCTGGCAACCTTGACGTCGGCCCCGGTGGCGCCGACGTGCCGGCTGAGTTGTCCGTTGAAGGGACCGTGGCGGGGCGGGCCTTCCAACTAGGGAAGGTCTTTCCGGCCTCGGCTTCTGCGAAGGGCCAGTGGTGGGTCCCGCTGCTGGACGGCACTGAGCGTCTTGGTGTGCTCCGGGTCGGCGTGCCAGGCGCACACATCGAGGCGGATGAGGATCTGAATAAGCTCGCCGGACTGGTTGCCCTCCTTCTGGTGAGCAAGCGTGACACGAGCGACTCGTACTCCCGGTTGGTCCGCCGCCGGAGGATGGAAGTATCCGCCGAGATGGAATGGCAGCTGATGCCGCCGCGAACTTTCGCCACCGACCGTGTCTTGATCAGCGCGATCATGGAACCGGCCTACCAAGTCAGTGGAGATGCCTTCGATTACGCCCTGGCCGACGAGACCGTGCATCTGTCTGTCTTCGACGCCATGTGACACGACATCGCCGCCGGATTGACCGCGAACCTCGCGTTGGCGGCTGCTCGCAATCACCGCCGCCGGGGCGCTGACCTTCTGCAGACAGCGGAAGGCGTCGGTGAGATCCTGACCGAGCAATTTGCGGGCAGCCGCTACGCCACGGGCATCTTGGCCGACCTTCACCTGGGCACTGGCGTGCTGACCTGGACGAACTACGGCCACCACCCGCCAGTCGTTATCCGCGGCAACCGTACCCTCGTGTACCTGTCCTGCCCGCCCGCTCCCCCCATGGGAACCGGGCTGGACCGGCCCGGCACCCTACGCCGCGTCCAGCTGGAACCCAGGGACCGCCTGCTGCTCTACACCGACGGCATTACCGAAACGCGCAACCGAGAGGGACAGGAATTCGGCCTCAATGGCCTGACCGACTTCCTCATTCGTCACCACGCCGACGACCTGCCCGTCCCAGAAACCCTGCGCCGGCTGATCGGGCACCACCTGGATTACCACAGCGGCCGCCTCAACGACGACGCCACCGTGATGCTCGTGGAGTGGCACGGCCCAACCCCCTACCGACCCAGCCAACTACAGGCACTCGCGGGCCTGCCCCCGTCCACCGCCTCGGAGACGATCACCTCCGCGTGGGCCCAACAGCCCGCTGACGACGACGGCGTTTGAACGAAGCACCACTATGCCGTTTTTTAATTCCGTCACCGAGGGCGGCGAGGGCCTCCTCCCGGCTGATGGCCCGCAGTTGCTTCCCGGCGGCGAAACAGTCCCCGCGGTGGACCTCGGACCGCAGGGTGCCGATCCCGACGTCGATGACGCCCCAGTCCGGAGTACGCGGGCGCCGTTTCTCGCTCTCCCGTTTCCCGACCGGCGCCTTCCCCTGCTCCCCGCTGCGCTGCCGCTCCGGCGCCCGCCGCTCCTGGCCCTGCCGTTCCTGGGCTTCGAGCTGCTGGATCCGGCCCCAGGTCTGGCGCAACTGCCAGTCCAGCCACTCCTGAGTGAGTGCCTGTTCCTAAAGGTCCCGACGGGATTTGGTCAGGTCAGGAAGGGCCAGGCTGGTGCAGTTCCATCGCGATCCTCGCGGTCCCCAGCGGGCCGCTGTCCGCCTCCAGTTCGAGGACGGCGGTCGGCTCGCTGCGGCGCACGACGGTCCGGTTGTGCAGGGTCAGCGGCCCGATCTTGATTTCGTATTGGAGGGCCGCCCCCAGCTCGGGCCACCGTCCTTCGTCCAGCTCGACCTCTGAGGTGCCGACTACCCAGTCCCCGTACTGTTCGGCGTCGGACAGGACCCCCCAGACGTCCTCGGGAGGCTTCCTGATCAACCGGTGCCGTACGGCCATGCGTTCCTCCGTCGTCCGAAGTGTCGCGTCCCTCGCTGCGGGTTCCCACGCTAGGCCCGGGTACACAATCCCGCGCGGGGACGGCGATCCCGGCGCCTCCGGTTGCGGGTCGCGTCCAAGGCGGTGAGCGCCGGGAGCATGTACAGCGGGGCGAGCCCGGCCGTACAGGTGAGCTCGGCGCGTACGTCGTCGTCGACGACGGTAGGGCGCAGCAGGCGCGGTCCGCCGTGAACGAGAC
>NZ_JBHVEE010000208.1:0-11649 GCF_042802415.1 Streptomyces sp. NPDC057486
ACGGCGCGGCCGGGCCCACAGATCCCCGAAGACTTCCTGCGGCGCCCCGACGTCGGCTCCACCGCCGAGCTGCGCGGCAGAGCGGGGCGGCCCGCCCCGTCGGAACGAGCCGGGGCGATGCTTTCGGCGGCGTAGTACCTGCCGGAGCCATCCACGCTGTCCAGGGGAACGCACCTGGGCGGGCCGCCGATGCCTGGGTGGCGTCGTGCACGTCGGCCGCGGCCGTCGCCTCGTCGATGGTCGCCAAGGTCTGCGGAGGGACGCAATGACGCCGCAGCACGACAGCGCAATCCCGACATGACGCCTCACGTCCCGGTAGCGAACCGACCACTCGCCGGCCGGAAGGGCCTACAAATTTCGTATAGGATCCGCTTTGGTCAGGAGAAGGGTGGGCGCGCCACCGAAGGTGCGCCCACCCTTCGCGAGGCCGGTTCGGGCGCCTTCTCAATGGCGCCGGAACTACCCGGGCGTCAGGCGTCGATCGACAGCTATGAAGCCCTCAAATCCCTGACAATGTGCCATTTTTGCTACCGCAGCCGGTATGGCGAGTGCGCCTGCACGCGGTCCGTGCGTCCGGACCTGCAGGATGGCGGGCTTCGCCGGTCCCGGTTGGATCTCTCCCGCCCCGCATCTTGACGTTCCCCCGGTCGGCGGCAAATCATATAGGAACCGCAGTCGCCCCGTGGCATGGAGGCCTCTCACGCCTTCGACAGCACGGTTGATGGGCGCTCCGGCGATCGCCGTACCTACGACAGCCGCAGGAGTGCCCTGTCACCCGGCACCGAGGTGTGCAGTCTCGCGTCCGTTCTCGGGGAGCTGCACCTCGGTGTCAGGTCTCCTCCCCGTTGCCCAACTCCGCGAGCAGGCAAGGGCGCAGGGCAAGTCGAGGAACTTCAGAGGGGCCGATGCACGACGCAGAGCCCCAAGGACCGAAAGGAGCTGGCCTTGACCAGCAGCAAGGGCATCACGCGACGCAGAGCACTCACGACGATATCGACGGCCGTGGCCGCCACCGCCCTCAGCGGCCCGGCGGCACTGGCTCTCACCTCCCCTGGTGGACTGGTGGCCGCCGATGGCTCGGTCGGTTCGTCCTCTCTTGATTTCCAGGCGGCGGTCCAGCCGGTCGACCCGGCGGTGCAGATCTTCGGTTCCGAGGGTTGGTACACCTGGGGTGGTACCCCCATCCGTGGTCGCGACGGCGCGTATTACCTTTTCTATTCACGCTGGCAGGAGGGTTCGGCCGGTCGCGGTCCGGACCCCTCGGAGAAGATCTTCTACGGCTTCAGTGGCTGGATGAAGTACAGCGAGATCGCCGTTGCGGTCTCCCCGGGCCCTCAGGGTCCGTACCGGCATCTGCGGACCGTCGTTCAGGGGACGGGAGACCCCGGCCGCTGGGACCGCTACAACGCGCACAACCCGCACATCCGCTACTTCCAGGGCCGTTACTACCTGTAATTCATCGCCAACAACCCGGCGAACACCCCCGAGCCGTGGTTCTCCAGGCAGCCCACCCTCTGGCTGCAGTACCACGCCGGTCAGCGCATCGGTGTGATCAGCGCCCGCACCCTGGAGGACCTGATCGCCGGCCGCGGTACCCGCAGCGACACCCCCATCGCCGGACCCGACTACGTGAACACCTTCCAGATGGTGGTCAACCCGTCCGTCACCGAGGCCCCCGCCGTGGACGGTCGGCCCCGCTTCCTCATGACGTACAAGACCTGGAACGCCAGCGGTGTCTACATCACCGTCGTCGGCCAGTCCGACCGTCCCGAGGGCCCCTTCCCCTACACCGCCACCGCCCTGGGCACGGCCGAGACGCAGGCGGAGGATCCGTACCTCTGGTACGACCGTGCCGACCGCCGCTTCTACGCGATCGTCAAGGACTTCTACAAGGGAGCCGACCGGACCCACGCGCTCACACCCCAGTACGGGGCGCTCGGCATGGTCACCTCCACCGACGGCCTCACATGGGAGCCGGCCGCACACCCGGTGGTCTCGCTGAGGCAGTTGAGGCTCACCGACGGCTCCCTGATCTCCCTCGGTTCGCTGGAACGCCCCCAGCTCCTCTTCGATCACAACGGCCGCCCCGTCACACTGCATTGCGCCATGGCCCGCGGCAGCGCCGCCGCCGGCACCCAGAACGTCGCCATCCCGCTGCGTTGGCCGTAGGAAAGCAGTCCGTGATGCCGTATCAGTGCCTGCAGAAGCGCGGTCGATAGCTCGTGAGACGCCGTGCTTTCGCTTTCGCCGTGAATATGGCGTGGGGATCCACGAGAGCTTCCGTGCGTCGCGACAAAGAATGTTCTCTGCCCCATCAGACAAATGTTGAGGGTTGATCGGGCTCCGGGGCAACCAATAGGCCTTGGCGTATTTCTTCCATGCCGCAAATACGACGTGAGCCCACCCCTGCCCGTACCAGCGGGCGCCGGCCACTTGATCGTCCGGAAAGCTTCCGAATTGATCCCCGGTCACCCGCGGCACACCCTGCGGGCGGACCTTTGTGCCCTTCTGAAGTCGGCATGCAGCCGGCATGACAAGTCACCTCCATTTAGGGGAGGTCGCTTCCATGCGCTCTCGGCCGGTCCTGGAAAGTGCAGCATTTCAGGACAGTTGAGAATCAAGCGCCATTTCGAATCAACCAAATGATGGACGGGCTCCTGGCCGGTGCACGGCATAGTCTCTGCGCTGACCGCCCGCAGGGAATCAGGAGTGAGGCGCGAATGAATATTGGGCAGCCCGGATGTGCGGCGTACGCCGTGCCGCGTTCATTGCGGCGTGCGTTGAACGGTTTGTTCGTTGCCTCGCTCGTTCTGAGTCTCACGGTCGTGATGGGTTCGGGCGCGGTTGTGTCGGACCGGGACGCGTCGATCGTGGTGGCCCTGTCCGTGCTCCTCGCCGCGACGTACGCGGTGGGTTTCGTCGACCGCGCCCGGCCTGCAGGCCCTGACCGCCGCAAGGTTCGCGTCGCACCTGTCGGCACGGCCGTCGTGAGCCCGGTCCGTGTGCTGCGCTGGCTCGGCACGCTGACCGTGGTGTGGGCCGGTCTCATGGCGTTCAGCGCGGGATTCAGCTGGTTGGGCTTCCCGCTGTTCGCTCTGTATGTCCAGGTTCTGCCCCTGCGGCTGGCTATCCCGGCTGTCACCGTGGGGACTGCCGTCGTGGTCGCTGCCAGGGAGGTCCAGGCCGGGGTGCTGGAGGTGCCCCAGGTGGCCGGCCCGGTGATGGGTGCACTGGTCTCCACGCTGTTGGTGCTCGGGTACCAGGCCCTGTATCGGGAGAGCCAGGCCCGCCTGTCGCTCATCGAGGAGCTGGTCGTCACCCGGGACGCGCTGGCCGCGGCACAGCGGGAGGCCGGCCGGCTGGCCGAACGCCAGCGGCTGGCCCGGGAGATCCACGACACGGTCGCGCAAGGCCTGTCGAGTGTGATCATGCTGCTTCGCGCCACCGATGCCGCGCTGCCGCCCGATGCCTCGCTTGCGCGGGAGCGGACCGCTGCTGCCGCTGAGGTCGCCACTGCGAACCTCGCCGAGTGCCGACGCTTTCTGCACGAGCTGAGCCCGCTTCCCCTGGTCGAGACGCCACTGCCCGAGGCGCTGCGCCGACTGCTCGACCGCAGTGCCGACGGCGGTCCCAGCACCGCGTTCCATCTGCACGGGGAGCCGTACCCCCTGGGTGCCGAGTGTGATGTGGCGCTGTTGCGCCTGACCCAGGAGGCGCTGGCCAACGTACGTGGGCACGCGCACGCCACGACGTGCGTGGTGAGTCTGTGCTATCTGGACGACCGGGTGACCCTCGATGTCTTCGACGACGGCAAGGGGTTCGACCCGGAACTGCCCCCGCAGGACAGCGGAGGTGGCTTCGGATTGCACGGGATGCGCCAGCGGATGGCGGAGCTCCGCGGCGTGCTTGCCGTCGAGTCCACGATCGGTGAGGGAACGGTGGTCGCCGCCAGCCTGCCGATGCCGGGCGGGGGGACATCGTGACCGAGCCTCGGAATTCCCACCCGCAGGTGCGCGTACTGATCGTCGACGACCACCCGGTGGTGCGCTGCGGTCTGCGCGCGATGCTCGAGGACGTCCCCGAGGTGGTGGTGGTTGGTGAGGCGACGGACGGCGCCGAGGCACTGCGGACGGTTGCCGGACCGACGGACGTCGACGTGGTCCTCATGGACCTGCGCATGGGCGCCGGTACCGGCGAGGTGCCAAATGCCGCCGACGGTGCGACCGGCAACGGCGGCGGCGAGCGCATGGACGGTGTCGAGGCCACCCGCCGGATCAGAGCCCTGCCGGATCCTCCCCGGGTGCTGATCCTCACCACCTACAGGAGCGATGCCGAGATCCTTGCCGCGGTCGAGGCGGGTGCGACCGGTTACCTGCTCAAGGACGCGCCGGTCGAGGAGCTGATCAGAGCGGTACAGGCCGTCGCGACCGGCGAGACGGTGCTGGCTGTGCCCATCGCCACTCAGCTGCCCGGCCGCAGGCGGGCACCGCAGTCCACCCTGAGCCCACGCGAGACGGAAATTCTCGTCCTGCTTGCGAAAGGACTGTCGAACCGTCAGCTGTCACGCGCGCTGTTCATCAGTGAGGCAACGGTGAAGACCCACCTGGTCCGTGTCTTCGGGAAGCTCGGCGTGGAGAGCCGCACCGGCGCCGTGGCCACAGCAATGGGCCGTGGCCTGATCTGGGCACCGCAGCCCGGCCCCACGCAGGCGGTCGCACGACCGAATCCGGTGGACCCGCCCGCCCCATTCGACCGGCCCGAGTCTCCGTACCGCTCACCGCAACGAGGTTCACGTGCCTGACATACCGGCGGCGCGCGGCCGCCGCATCACCACAGCACGCGGTCCGCCGTCTCCGTGCTGTGCACCGCTCGCATGTGAATGCAGCACAACCACACATCGCATTCCGACGCAGTGATCCGACGCGGCGCCGAATTCCCGCGACGCGTGTGGCTCTCGCACGCCCTTTTTCCCTCAAGAGAAAGGTCATCGCCGAAATGAGACAGTTACGACCGACAGGGTCGGCCGGATTCCCGACCCGTGCAACCAGCTCCACAGCCTACTGGCTGACACACCGTCCAGTGCGGACGGCCCTTGGTATGCTCACTGCGGCCTGCGTGGCCGGCACGCTCGGCGTCCTCCCCGTGGCCGCCGCAGCGACGCCGACGGCCCGGGCCGAGCAGCCTCAGCAGAACAGCCCCGTTGCCGCCACACACAAGCTCACCCTCGTCACCGGCGAAGTGGTGACCCTGGAGCGCCACGCGAACGGCTTCCAGGCGGCGACCGTCGCGCCCGCGGAGGACGGCACTCCGGCGGCTTTCTCCACCATGAAGGTGGGCGACGAGGTCTATGTCATCCCTGACCAGGCCCAGCCCTATCTCGCCGCCGACGAGCTCGACCGCGAGCTGTTCAACGTCACCAAGCTGGTCGAGTACGGCTACGACGACGCGCACCGCCCCGCCGTGCCGCTGCTCGCGACCTACGGGGGCGCGCCGGGCAAGGCGGGCAAGGCGCTGAAGCAGGCCGCGCCGGCCGGTTCGGTGAAGGCCGACGAGCTGCCCAGCGCCAACGCGGTGGCGCTGCGCGCGAGCAAGAAGAAGGCGTCGACGTTCTGGGAGGCGGTCGACGACGACAGCGCGGCCGCGGCGAAGGCGCCGAAGCTGGCCGACGGCATCAAGAAGCTCTGGCTCGACAAGCCGGTCAAGGTGACGCTGGACCAGAGTGTGCCGCAGATCGGCGCGCCGGAAGCCTGGGCGGCCGGGTACGACGGCACCGGCACCAAGGTGGCCATCCTCGATACCGGTATCGACCCCAACCACCCCGATGTGGCGGGCCGGGTGAAGAAGACCCAGAACTTCACCGACGACCCCGACACGGTCGACCACCACGGCCACGGCACGCATGTCGCCTCGACCATCGCCGGCTCGGGTGCCGCGTCGGGCGGCAAGTACAAGGGTGTGGCGCCGGGCGCCGACCTGTACATCGGCAAGGTCCTCAACAGCGCCGGTGAAGGAGGTGAGTCGGGGGTCATCGCCGGCATGGAGTGGGCGGCTGCCCAGGGTGCGGACGTCGTCAGCATGAGCCTGGGCTCGGCTGCCGGCAGTGACGGCACCGACCCGATCAGCCAGGCCGTCAACGAGCTCACCGAGTCCTCCGGCACGCTGTTCGTCATCGCTGCCGGAAACACGGGTCCGACCAAGGGGACCGTGGGTTCGCCGGGAGCCGCCGAGGACGCGCTGACCGTCGGCGCGGTGAACAAGCAGGACCAGCTCGCGAACTTCTCCAGCCGCGGCCCGGTCAAGGACACCTTCGCGGTCAAGCCGGAGATCACCGCACCGGGCGTGGGCATCGTCGCCGCGCGTGCAGCCGGCACCACGATGGGAACCCCGGTCGACGACAACTACACCTCGGCCAACGGCACCTCGATGGCCACCCCGCATGTGTCCGGCGCCGCGGCGATCCTCGTCCAGCGCCACCCGGACTGGACCGCTGACCGGCTCAAGCAGGTGCTGGTCAGCACCGCCAAGCAGGGCTCGTACACCGCCTACCAGCAGGGCGGTGGCCGGGTCGACGTGCCCAAGGCGATCAATGCCACGGTCTACTCCAGCCCCGCTGTCGTCAGCATGGGCAAGAAGTCGGCCGAGAGCGCTCCGGTCACCAAGACGGTCACCTACGTCAACACCTCCTCCACGGACAAGACGCTGTCGCTTCGACTGTTCAGCGTCGGGGAGACCGCGCCCCCGCCGGACGGCACGTTCGCGCTCGGCGCCGACAGTGTGACGGTCGCGGCGAACTCCAGCGCGAGCGTGACGGTGACCTACCACCCCGAGCTCGGCGCCGTGGGCGACTACACCGGTGTCATCACCGCCACCGCGGCCGACGGCACTGCGATCCGCACCACGGTCGGGGCGACGAAGGACGTGCCCACCGTCGATCTCACCGTCAACACGATCGACCGGCACGGGAATCCGGCGACCGGTGAGCTCGCCGTGTTCGACCTGGACAACGGCGTCGTCCGCGAGGTCTTCCCCCAGGACGGAACCAAGACAGTCGCACTGCCGCAGGGACGCTACTCCGTCATGGGTGTCGTACACACGCGGGACAAGGAATCGAACCAGGTCCTGGACTACACCCTCGCCGGCGACCCCATCGTGGAACTGAAGGGCGATCGGACGATCACCCTGGACGCCCGGCTGGGCAAGGAGGTCAAGGTCGCGACGCCCAAGGAGTCCGAGCCGAACGGCTTCAAGCTCGGGTACCGCCAGCAGCTCCCCGGCAAGCGGGGGATCGACTTCATGAAGGGCGCGTCGAGCCCGCTCTGGGACCATGCCTACGTGGTGCCCACCGAGCCGGTGACGAACGGCACGTTCGAGTTCGACTTCCAGCAGCGCCGGTACTCCCCGGTGATCCGGGCGTCCATTGCCGGACAGGAAGGCGCGCTCCCGCTCGAGCCGGTGATGTACGCGGCCCAGCTGCACGGCCCCAGCACGCTCCAGGCGGTCGACGCCGGCACGGCACGGCCGGAGGACCTGGCCGGCAAGGACCTCACCGGCAAGCTCGCGGTCGTCACCCGCGATGCCACCCGGAAGACTCCCGACCAGATCGCCGCGGTGACCGGCACGGGCGCCAAGGCAGTGATCATCGTCAACGACCGGCCCGGCCCCTTCGCCACCATCGTGCCGCGCGCCACCCGCACCACCATCCCCGCCTGGAGCCTCACCCAGGACCAGGGCGCGGTGCTCTTCGACCGGATGGCCCACGGTCCCACGCGGATCAATCTGCAGGGCATAGGCAATCACCCCTACGTCTACAACATCGCGATGATGGTTCCCGGTGGAATTCCGGCCGACCCCGTCGACGCGGTCACCGTGGAGAATTCGGCCGTGGTGAAGTCCCACTACCGCGGCAACGAGGGCAACTACCTCGGCGAGACCGACTCGGCGGTCCGCCCGGGAGAGACCATGATCACGCAGGTGATCGATTACTTCGACGCACCGGTGGATCGGGAGGAGTGGTACTCCACCGGCAGCAAGTGGCCGACGATGAAGGACATGCGGTGGTTCCAGGCGGTCTACCCGGACCGCAACGACATCAGCCGCACCGTGAAGGACGTAATCCGCAACTACAAGCCGGGCGAGCAGCGCGAGGCGACCTGGCTGGGCGCGGCGAACGGCCCGGCCGGACCGGAGGCATCCTACGCGTTCCGCGAGGGTGACAAGGTCACCCTCATCCTCCCGGAGATGAGTGACAGCCAGCCGGGGCACTACGGCCAGTTCGCCCCCGCTGCCGACGAGTCGATGACGCGGGTCTACCAGGACGGGCAGCTCCTCAAGGAGACGAATTACCCCTCGTTGATGGGGCTGCCGGTCGGCGCCGATCCTGCGACCTACCGGATCACCCTCGACACGTCACGGCCGGCATGGTTCCCGCTGTCCACTCGGACCAGCACCGCCTGGACCTTCAAGTCCGCCCGGCCGGCGAGCGGCAAGGAGAACCTGGCGCTGCTCTGGCCGAAGTACGGCCTGGACCTGGACACGGAGAACGCTACCCAGGGCGGCAGCACCTACGCCTTCGACCTGGCGTTCGCGCTGCAGAGCGGCGCCATTGCCGGCGTCGACGGGGTCGAGGTGGAGATGTCCACCGACGACGGTGCCACCTGGAGCCCCGCGACGGTGAAGGCCAAGAGCGACGGCCACTACAAGGTGTCCCTGACCAACCCGTCATCCGGCTACGTGTCCTTGCGCGTCAAGGCACAGGACACGGGCGGCAGCAAGGTCGAGCAGACCCTGATCAAGGCCTACGCCGTGCGCTGACCCCCGCTCCCTGACCGCGCCCCTGGCACAAGGCCTGCCCTTGTGCCAGGGGCGCACTCATCGAACGTGGCTCGTGTTGATCGGCCGCTCGACGCCCCACGACGACCAGCGGCGTGTCCGGCGTCGGACGGGTCGACGGCGGAGAGATCCGTCCACACGCGGTGCTGCAGCTGTTACCGATGTGTGTCTGCTGGATGGGTGGTTGCGCGGTGGTGCGCCGGGGTGCGCGGGGGAGCTGGAAAGGTTTGTTCCCGGCTGGGGGCCGGGTGCGTGATCAGTGCATCCGTAAGTTACGGAAATGTCCGGATTGAGTAACGCGAACCGGAGTCGCGGCTGGAGGTGGGGGAGGTGGTCCAGGCTGTGGGTTCTCGGCCTGAGGGGCCGGGATCCGCACCGCGCAGCATGGCCCTTGACCGGGGCCTGGGCGCCCTTGTCTGAGGGGACATCAATGTCTGCTTCTCGTTTCGTCCGACGTATCGCCGCTACAGCTGTGGCGGCCGGTTCCGTGGTCGCTGTCGCGGCGATGCCGGCTGCCGCCGACAGTGGCCACGGGTACGGGCACGGCCGTCACCAGTCGTACTCCAACGTTGTCCTCGGCGACATCCAGTACGACAGTCCCGGTCGTGACGACTGGTCGAACCGTTCGCTGAACGGGGAGTGGGTGGAGGTCACCAACACCGGCCGCCGCGCGGTCGACCTGGACGGATGGTCGCTCACGGACCGGAGCGGCAACCTGTACCGCTTCGAGGACCTGCGCCTGGCCGGCCGCTCCACGGTCCGGGTCCACACCGGGTTCGGCCGTGACACCCGTCGGGACGTCTACCAGGGCAGCCGGGACTACATCTGGAGCAACTACGCCGACAAGGCGACCCTGCGCGACAACCGCGGCCGTACCGTGGACACCCACTCCTGGGGCTACCGCCGCTGACCAAGGGTGCACCTTTTCCGCCCCCGAGGTGCAACCCTTCTGATCCGGCGTGCCACCACCCGCAGAGGGTGGCGGCACGCCGGACTCGTACGCCCGGGCCCCGGCTTCCCACTGCCCGGCACAGCGCAGGGTCGCAGCACCCGGGAGCAGCTGCGGGGCCCTGGTCCGAGGGTCCAGGCGTACGCCTCCCGAGGGAGCGATGGCGCGCACGCCACAGGGCCCAACACCCGTAACGAGGGGCATGCCACGGGTGCCACGCCCCGAGTCCGGCAGCAGACGCCAAGATGATGATGCGGGGCGGGGCGGAGCTCATTGCTCTGTCCGTGCCGGGGTCTGGGTCCGGTAGGAGTGGCCGATTTCGGGGCCGAGCCCGAAGTAGTGGCGGAAGTTGTAGATGAGCGGGCTCCAGGTGGCAGGGTCGATGTGGTCGGTGCCGGGAACGACGATCCGGGGGTCGGCGTGGACCTTTCGTACGACGGCCTCAACGATGACGAAGTCTCCGGAGACGTCCGGCCGTATCTGCTCGGCACGGGCCTCCAGCTGAAGGGGGCATTCGGCAACGCGAGGCGGCCGTACCGTGTGGGAGGGCGCGCTGTGCAGGCCGGCCGCGGTGAACTTGTCCGGCTCGTAACGGCAGCCCTGCGCCTTGGTCGCGGGTACCGGATTCCGGCCGGTCAGCGGTGCCAGCCGCTCCACCGCAGGCCACAGCGCAGGGTCAGGCAGATTGATCACGAGGTCGGGCCGACTGCCCAGGTTCTGTGCGGTCTGTCCGTCGCGGCCCAGACCGAGCACGACTGTCCGATCGAGCGCCCACGCGGAGGAGATGGGAGCGAGGTTGGACGAGCCGTCCGGGTTCTCTGTCGAGAGGAGTACCACCGGAGTCCCGAAGTACAGAATGCTCGGCTCGATCGCTGTACGGGGGTTGGCTGTGTCTGTGGTCGGGGTGCTGAGAGGTGCGGCGTTCATGGTGCGGAGCGTAAGAGCCAGAAACTTCGGCAGGTGCCGAAGTGTGGCCGGGCAGGGAGCCGGCGCCAGATCCCTCCCGCTCATCGCACCGGGCGCCGAGGTCACGACGGCCGGCCTTCGGGCGCAATGACGTCAGGGACTTGCGGTGAGCCGGAAGGTCAGACACACCAGGGGAGTGTCATCCTCGACCGGAGTTCCTGTCCGGCTCCAGAACTGACGGTGGCCGGTGCGCCACTCTTCAAGGGAGGCATCGCCCTCTCCTTCGGCCGCAGCATGTTCCCACGTCACCTCGCTGAAGGGCTTCACCTCCACTCCGGTGATCTCAACGGTGGCGATGGCCTGGCCATCGTTGTCCAGGAGGGCCAGCCGCTCACCGGGATACTCCAAGCCCTCGGTCTCGCTGGCGTATTCCGCAAGTAGACCGGTGGTAGCGATCTTCTTTCCGGCCAGGACGAATGAGTTCAACTCGGCCCGCAACTCGCCCGGAGTGCCGAGTTCCAATGCGCGCATACCATTGACTCGCGGCCACATCACTTGATCGCCTCATCCGAATACTCGTCGGTTCATTTGGCGCCTTCCCGTGTGGTGCCATCCCGTGCTCATAGGAGCCGACCTCCCGTCCTGGTCCCCTCACCGCCGTCGGCGGCGAGGGCGGTCGCTGCCCGAAAGCCGGGACGAGGACTGCACAGCACAGGAACAGGACCCGCCCAGCCATCCGCAGCTCGGGCCGTGGATGCCTGCGCCAGGGCGATGACGTCGGCGCCGTCCACCCGTGAGAGCCCTGTGCTGGGCCTTCCCCTTCTGCATCTTCACGGCCCCGGTGGCCCGGGATCACCGGGGACACCTTAGCCTCGCCGTTTCACTTGAGTACGGCTGGCTTGGGGGCGGAAACGCGAAAGTGCCTTCCTGACCTGGGACGATGAACCTTGCTGAGGGGTTCTGTC
>NZ_JBHVEE010000209.1:0-11523 GCF_042802415.1 Streptomyces sp. NPDC057486
GCGGAGGGGCGGGCCGCAGCCCTGTGCGCGGGAATCAGCCGTGCACCAGCCCCGTCACCTGCCCCACCAACGGCAGGTCTTTCAGCGCACCACCGCCGCTCAGCGGTTCGGTGACGATGCCCGTGGTGACCGGCTTGAAGTCGCCGATCTGTGTCCCCACCCCGTTGGCCAGCGGGTCCACGCCCGTCTTGGCCAGCGGGTCGAGCCGAAGGTTCGTGACCGGAGAGACCCCGTGCCCGAGCGCCCCGGTCACCGCGTCCCCGGTCGCCTCACCGACCGCGTCGAGACTGCTGTCGGCGCCCGGGGCCGGAGCGATGGGCAGCGGCGCCGCGTGGGCCGCCGCACCCCCCGCACCGAGCGCGGCGCCCATCGCGGTGACGGTCAGACCTGCGCGCAGCAGCGCGGGGCGCCGGGACCTGGAAAGTGCATGACGTGCCATGGAGTTCCCACCTGATCGACAACGATCGAGTAATCATCTGTACGCGTAGAGTAATTGAGATGTGATGCTGGATACCAACACGGGCACCGGGGGATCCCCCGCGCGGGTCGATGCCTCACACTCGTGTCCTGTGAGTTCCCAACCGATCCCGACCCGCGTCGTGCTGCTCGCGGGCCCCTCCGGCTCCGGCAAGTCCTTCCTGGCCGCCCGCACCGACCTCCCGGTGCTGCGCCTGGACGACTTCTACAAGGAGGGTGACGACCCCACACTGCCGCTGGTCCCGGGCAGTTCGGACATCGACTGGGACTCCGCACAGTCCTGGGACGCGGATGCGGCGGTCGCCGCCATCACGGAGCTGTGCCGCACGGGGCGTACGAACGTCCCGGTGTACGACATCGCCACCAGCTCCCGGATCGACCGCGAGGCGCTCCACATCGAGCGGACGCCGCTCTTCGTGGCCGAGGGCATCTTCGCGGCGGACATAGTCGAGCGATGCCAGGAACTGGGCGTCCTGGCGGACGCGCTGTGCCTGCGCGGCCGTCCGACGACGACGTTCCGGCGCCGGCTGCTGCGGGATCTGCGCGAGGGCCGCAAGTCCGTGCCGTTCCTGCTGCGACGGGGGTGGCGGCTGATGCGCGCGGAGCGGCGGATCGTGGCACGGCAGACGGCGCTGGGCGCTCACCCCTGCGGGAAGCAGGAGGCGCTCGGGCGCCTGGCGGCGGCTGCGGCAGGGCGGTGCCGCCGGGCACCGGTGGCGTAGCCGGTCCGGTGCCGGGGGCTCACGCGTCCCGAAGCCTCAGGACCAGTCCCCCTCCCAGGAGTGCGGCCACGGCCCAGCCCGCGAGCACTCCCAGCCCTGCCCACGGGCCGATGGGCAGGCTGTCGGCACCGGTCGTGGACTGGATGGCGAGCCCCGCCGTCATCGGGGCGATCTGCTGCAGGTGACGGTGCCAGTCCGGGTCGGTGACCAGCTGCGTGAGGATCGGGAGGACGAAGAGCAGGCCGAGTACGACACCGACCGCCGCCGCCGGGTCCCGGACCGCGGTGGCGGTGCCGAGGGCCAGCAGGGCGATCAGCACCAGGTACAGCACCGACCCGGCCGCCGCGCGCAGCGTCGGACCGTCGGCCGGGGACAGCATCGCCTGGCCCTGCGCCGTCGTGAAACCGTTGCCCGGCAGGATCAGCCCCGCCGCCAGCAGGCAGCCGAACACCGCGACCGCCCCGGCGACCAGCACCACCCCCGTGAGGACGACCGACTTCGCGGCCAGGACCGTGGACCGGCGCGGTGTCGCCATCAGCGTGGTGCGCATCATCCCCGTGCTGTACTCACCGCTGATCACCAGCACGGCCAGGACGGCGACGACCGTCTGTCCCACATGGATCCCGGTCAGACTGAGCCTGGCGACGTCCTGGTGACAGCCCGTCGACGGACACTCGACGGCGGCGGCCGTCGCGGCACTGACCGCCACCGTGAGCACGACAAGGGCAAGAAGCAGCCGCCCCGGGGCCGTCACGGTGCGCAGCTTCGTCCACTCCGCGTGCAGGGTCTGCTTCATGCGTCCCTCCGGCGCATCATGAACACCGCCGTGCCCAGCGCGACAGCCGTCCACCCGCACAGCACCGCGAATCCGCCCCAGGGCGGCAGCGGGAAGTAGCCGAAGGCGGGTGTGTAGTCGCTGTCCACCTGCGCGTACCGCGGCATGTTCTGCTGAATCGCGAAGCCCGCTGCCGGGGTGACACGCAGCAGCCACTGCGAGGGCCCGGCGGGCAGGATCGAGGCAGTCGCGAGGATGTACGGCAGGACGATCGCCGCGAACACCAGCGTGACCGCCCCGGCGCTGCGCCGCAGTACGGTGCCGACGGCCATGGCGAGCACCGCGGTGACCGCGAGCAGGGCCGCCGTACCGGCCACCACGCGCAGCTCCGTGAGCGTGCGGACCGGGAAGTCGAAGCCGCCGGGGCGCACCAGCCATTCACCGAGCAGCACCGCTGCCGCCGCGGCGGGCAGCCCGGCCGCAAAGGTCACGGCGGTGAGGACGACGGCTTTCGCGGCCGGCGCCCTGCCCCGCCGCGGGCTCGCCATGAGGGTGGTGCGGATCAGTCCGCGCCGGTACTCGGCGGTGATGAACGTCGCCCCGACGACGATCACCAGGATCAGCCCGACGAACGTGCCGGCCAGGCTGCGCTCGATGGTCTGACCGCCCGCGGTCATGGGGCCGCCCACGGCCGGTGCGATGTCGCCGGACCCGGTGACGGTGAACGTGTCGTCCGCCCGGCGGAACGTGCCGTCCGACGCGAAGTCGTCGGCGGGTCCGCCCATCTGCTCACCGTGCCACGCCGCGTCCCCGGACTCCGCGCCGCTGAGAGCGACGTGGTCGAAGACACCGGTGGCCCGGGTGGGCGCCCCGCGGTTGCTCAGCCCGCCGAACTTCTGGCTCGTCGACTCCGTGGCGGGTGGCGAGGCGGCGAACATCCCGGCCTGCACCTGCGACGGCAGTCCGGTCAGGCGTGCCGTGCCGACCGCGGTCCAGCGCGCCCCGTCGGCCGACCGGTAGCCGGTCACCGTGTCCCCGGTCCGGGTCAGCCGCAGCCAGTGCGGGGACGCGGCGGAGACGGTGCCGGGCGCACCGGCCGTGTCGTGCGTGTAGTTGTGCTGCATCCGCACGCCGTGCCCCGCGGTGGCCATGACGGCCGCGTACGCCGACCCCGCCCGGTCGCCCGCCTTCAGGACGATCCCCGCCTTCGCCCACGGCGGCAGCCCGCCCTTCGCACCGTCCGGGGCCAGCGACGTGAGCCGTACGGTGATGCTGCCGTCCCCGGTCAGCGGCCGGTGCACGAAGTAGAACCGGTCCGTCACGGCCTCGCCGCCCGGACCCCTGGCACCGGTGCAGGGCTGGTTCGGATCCTCGCAGGTGGGCCGCTCGGTGTGGGCGCCGATCAGCCCGATCAGTACGATCACCAGCGCCGCGGCCGCGAGTCCGGCGACCCAGCCCCGTACCGTACGGAACTTGGTCCACTCGGCCCGCAGTTGCTGAGCGAACCCGGCGTGCACGGCCGGCGTCCCGGAGCGGTACGACGTCGTGGTCCGGGTCATCGGGCCGGCTCCTCGGCCGCCGCGGCGCGGAACTCGACCGCGTCCCGGGTGAGTTCCATGTACGCCTCCTCCAGTGTCGCGCGGTGCGCGGACACTTCGGAGAACGGCACCCCGCTCTCACCGAGCAGCGTCACCACGTGCTCCGCCGCCAGCCCGGAGACGGTGAGGGTGTCGCGGTCCGTGGCAGCCACGGTGGCTCCGGCGTACGCAAGCGCCGTCATCGCCTCCGACCGTGCCGAGGTCCGCAGCGTGACCCGGTCGCCGGACGCGGTCCCGATCAGCTCGCGCACGCCGGTGTCGGCGATGACCCTGCCGCGTCCGACCACCACCAAGTGGTCGGCGGTGTCCTGAAGTTCGCTCATCAGGTGGCTGGACAGCAGCACCGCCCGGCCCTGTGCGGCCAGCGCACGCTGGAAGTCGCGCATCCACACGATGCCTTCCGGGTCCAGGCCGTTGAACGGCTCGTCCAGCATGATCACCGGCGGGTCGCCGAGCAGTGCGGCGGCGATCCCGAGGCGCTGCCGCATGCCGAGCGAGAAGCCCGCCGTCCGGCGCCCGGCGACCGGCCCCAGACCGGCCTGCTCGATGACGTCGTCGACCCGCCGCGCGCCGAGGCCCTGCGAGTGGGCCAGCCACAGCAGATGGTTGCGGGCGGTCCGGCCCGGCTGCAGTGCGGCGGCGTCCAGCAGCGCCCCGATGTGGTTCAGCGGGTTCCGCAGGTTCCGGT
The DNA here is from genome assembly GCF_042802415.1 of Streptomyces sp. NPDC057486. Lineage (NCBI taxonomy): Bacteria > Bacillati > Actinomycetota > Actinomycetes > Kitasatosporales > Streptomycetaceae > Streptomyces > Streptomyces sp. NPDC057486. The sequence goes on from NZ_JBHVEE010000209.1 coordinate 4,261, forward strand.
ACGGCTGACCTCCGATCAGCGCGGTGCCCTCGTCGGGTGTGTCCAGGCCGAGGATGACCCGCATCGTGGTGGACTTGCCGGCGCCGTTGGGTCCGACGAAACCGGTGACCTGTCCGGGCCTGACGGTGAACGTCATCCCGTCCAGCGCGGTGGTCGGCCCGTAGCGCTTGCGCAGGCCGGTGACTTCCACGGTTGCTTCCATGTCCGGCAGGCTAGGCAGCCCGGTGCCCCGCGGTCGTCACGCCGGACAGCGACTTCTGCCCTCCCTGGCACGAGGGATGTCCGGTGCCACGGGTCCCTCATGAGAGGGATGCCGGGGTGCGCCACCTGCGGCAAGAATGACGGACGTGGACGAGCACCGGTGGGGCGGACGGGCCGAGTGGGGGCGGCGCATCGGCGCCGGCCCTCGTACGCCTGCGGTGGCCGGGACGGTCCTGGCGCTGCTCGCGGTGACCGAGTCGTTCGCGCGGACGGCGGGCAGCGGCGTCACGGTCCGGTTCGGTCTGCTCATCGGCCTGCTCGCGCTGGCCACCACGCTGCCCCCGGCGTTTTTGAGTCCTGCCGCGGCCGCCGCGTCGGTCACCGCGGCAACCGTGCTGTCGCTGGCCCCGTTCCGCTCGCTGACCGTCGCAGGGCTCTGCGCCCAGCTGATCGTCCTGCACCGGCTGGGCCGCGCGGGCTCAGCGCGGTCGGCGGCGCTCCTCGCCATGCCGTTCCTGCCGCTCGCCCTCGCCCGGCTCGCCCCGGCGCACTCCGAAACCGGCGTCCTCACCGTGCTGCTGGCCTCGCTCGCCCCGGTCGCGGCGTGGGCGGGCATCGCCCGCCGGGCCCGCGGCGAGGCACTCACCCACAGCGCCGCTCACCGGGCCATGACCAGCACCCTGCTCGAACACACGGCACGCAGCGAACGCGCCCGGATAGCACGCGAGTTGCACGACGTCGTCGCCCATCACATCTCCATGATCGCCGTACAGGCGGAGACGGCCCGGCTGACCACCCCCGGGATGCCCGCCGCCGGTGCGCAGCGGCTGTCGTCGATCGGCGACACCGCGCGGGCGGCACTGACCGAGATGCGCCGGCTGCTCGGCGTCCTGCGCGAGGACACCGGGTCCGACAAGGCCGACCGGCAGCCGCAGCCGGGCCTGCGACAACTGGTCGACCTGCTCGACGAGGCCCGCGACGCGTCCGGGACGGGCACCCGCCTCATCGTCCGCGGCCGGCAGGCGACGCTCGACCCGGGCGTCGAGCTCGCCGCATACCGCATCGTCCAGGAAGCCCTCACCAACGCCCGGCGGCACGCACCGGGCGCCGCCGTCGACGTGGAACTGCACTACACCGCCGGCACCCTCGCCCTGCGCATCCGCGACAACGGCCCGGGCCCGCCGCCCGCGCCGCCCGCGGGCGGCCACGGACTGTCCGGCATGCGCGAGCGTGCCGCCGCGGTCGGCGGCGAACTGCGCACCGGCCCCGCGCCCGGCGGCGGCTTCCTCGTCGAGACCGTACTGCCGACCCACGCGGAGACCACCGGATGAGCACCGAGCCACAGCCCGCCGTACGGATCGTCGTCGCCGACGACCACCAGGTCGTCCGCACGGGCTTCGCCGCCCTGCTGGACACGCAGCCGGACTTCACCGTCGTCGGCACGGCGTGCGACGGCGCCGAGGCGGTACGGACATGCGCAGGTCTCCGGCCCGACGTGGTCCTCATGGACGTACGGATGCCGGGCACGGACGGCATCGAAGCGACGAGACAACTGGCCGCGTCGGGCCCGGACGGTCCCCGCATCCTCATCCTGACCACGTTCGACCTGGACGAGTACGTGTACGACGCCTTGCGCGCCGGAGCCAGCGGCTTCCTGCTCAAGGACGTCACCGCGGAGCGGCTCTTCGACGCGGTGCGCGTCATCGCGGCCGGCCAGGCCCTGCTGGCTCCGACGGTCACCCGCCGCCTGATCAGCGAATTCGCCACCCAGCACCGCACTCCGGACCCCGTACCCGCGGCGGTACTCGCAGCACTCACCCGCCGGGAGACCGAGGTCCTGCGCCTGGTGGCGGAGGGCCTGTCCAACCCGGAGGTCGCGACGCGCCTGCTGATCACGGAGGAGACGGTGAAAACACACGTCAGCCGAATCCTGGCCAAACTGGCCCTGCGCGACCGCACCCAGGCGGTGGTGACGGCCTACGAATCGGGCCTGGTCGTCCCGGGCTCCCGGGGCAGGACCCCGCATCCGGGGCCGTCGCGCGGTTGAGGACCGGGGGCAGGGGCAGAAGCCCCGCGGGCCCCCTGCCCCCGCGGACCCTCTGCCCCCCTCGCACCCGTCCCCGGACGCACCGCGGGGCCGGACAGGACCCCCCGGCCCATCCGACCCCGCTGCGTGCCCCCGTAGGCCCGCCGCCTCCCCCGAAGCAGCAGTCCCCGGCTCCCCCGGATCCCCCGCTGCCTTCAGGCCACCAGCTCGCCGAAGGACTCCTCCTCGTCACGGCCGAAGCTCAGCACCTCGTCCTCGCGCAGCCGCCGCAGCGACCGCCAGATGCTCGACTTCACCGTGCCGACACTGATGTCGAGTATCGACGCGATCTCCGGGTCCGTGCGGCCCTCGTAGTACCGCAGGACCAGCATCGTGCGCTGGAGTTCCGGCAGCCGCGCCAGCGCCTGCCAGAGCACGGCACGCAGTTCCGTACCGCGCATCGCGTCCGTATCGCCCACCGTCTCCGGCAGTTCCTCGGTCGGGTATTCGTTCAACTTGCGTCGGCGCCACGCACTGATGTGCAGATTGGTCATGGTGCGGCGCAAGTACCCGCCGACCGCTGCCTTGTCACTGATCCGGTCCCACGCCCGGTAGGTGGAGAAGAGGGCGCTCTGCAGCAGATCCTCGGCCTCGAACCGGTCACCGGTCAGGTGGTAGGCGGTTGCGTACAGGGAGGCGCGGCGCTCCTGGACGTAGGCCGTGAACGCCGCTTCGGCGTCCGAGCTCTCCGTCCGGGACGTCCGCTCCCCCGTGACCTCCCCGTACGCGGCTCCCCCGCCGGCTCCCCCGGTCGCGTCGACCACCGTCATACAGGACGTGTGCTGACGCCCGACGCCACGAACGCACCCCCGCCCCGCCCCGAGCTCTCGATTCCGCTCGAGCAGGGAGGCGCCCCCTCCCGCGCCGGACTTCTCGGTGCCCCTGCCGACGTCGTGGAGACGCGTGACAACTGCGCTTGTGGTCGTGCTGTGCAGTGCGTTCATCTCGCGCCCCCCGTCGGTGGAGTCCGTCCGTTCCCTTGTGCCAATGAGCTTGCCCGGGCTGTTTCATGACGTTGTCCGCCGACTGTCACAGACCTGTCACAGGGCCTCCCACCGGTGCGCCGGATGTATGAGAGCGCTTCAAGTGTCGAACTGAAGCTCCACCATGGGCCAGAATGACCTCCGTGCCTTTCCTGTTGCTGATCGAGGACGACGACGCCATCCGCACGGCCCTCGAACTCTCGCTGTCGCGCCAGGGCCACCGTGTGGCCACCGCGGCGACGGGAGAGGACGGCCTGAAACTGCTGCGCGAGCAGCGGCCGGACCTGATCGTGCTGGATGTGATGCTGCCCGGCATCGACGGTTTCGAGGTGTGCCGCCGTATCCGGCGCACCGACCAGCTGCCGATCATTCTGCTGACCGCGCGCAGCGACGACATCGACGTCGTGGTCGGACTGGAGTCCGGCGCCGACGACTATGTGGTGAAACCCGTGCAGGGCCGGGTGCTCGACGCCCGGATCCGCGCGGTGCTGCGCCGCGGCGAGCGCGAGTCCACGGACTCGGCGACGTTCGGGAACGTCGTCATCGACCGTTCCGCGATGACCGTGACGAAGAACGGGGAGGACCTGCAGCTCACACCGACCGAGCTGCGGCTCCTGCTCGAACTGAGCCGTCGCCCCGGGCAGGCCCTGTCGCGCCAGCAGTTGCTGCGGCTGGTCTGGGAGCACGACTATCTCGGTGATTCCCGGCTGGTCGACGCCTGTGTGCAGCGGCTTCGGGCCAAGGTCGAGGACGTGCCGTCCTCGCCGACCCTGATCCGTACCGTGCGCGGCGTGGGCTACCGGCTGGACTCGCCTCAGTGAGTGCTGCCGCCAAACGCGGTCTGCTCGCCGGACTTCGCTGGACCAGTCTGCGACTGCGGCTCGTCGTCGTGTTCGCACTGGTGGCGCTGACCGCCGCGGTGTCGGCCTCGGGAATCGCGTACTGGCTCAACCGCGAGGCCGTCCTGACGCGGACGCAGGATGCCGCGCTCGGGGACTTCCGGCAGCAGATGCAGAACCGGGCGGCTTCGCTGCCGCTGCGGCCGACCAAGGACGACCTGCAGAACACCGCCGTGCAGATGGCGAGCAGCAGCCCCGGCTACAGCGTGCTGCTCGTCGACAAGCGTGACGGCGGCAAGCCGATCGTGGGCAACTCCGATCTGGACACGTTCACGCTCGACAACGTGCCGCTCTCGCTGCAGCGGCAGGTCAACCGGAAGCAGCCGGTGGAGGCGGGCAACAAGTACGCGTACCACCTGTTCTGGCAACGGACCTCGATCCGCGGTACGCCGTACCTGGTGGCAGGCACGAAGATCATCGGTGGTGGTCCGACCGGCTACATGCTGAAGTCGCTCGACCAGGAACGGCAGGACCTCAACTCCCTTGCGTGGTCGCTGGGTATCGCCACGGCTCTCGCCCTGGTCGGCTCGGCGCTGCTGGCGCAGGCCGCCGCGACGACGGTGCTGCGGCCGGTGCAGCGGCTCGGTGACGCGGCGCGCAAGCTGGGCGAGGGCAAACTCGACACCCGCCTGGTGGTGTCCGGCACCGATGAACTCGCCGATCTCTCCCGCACGTTCAACAAGGCCGCGAGTTCGCTGGAGAAGAAGGTCGCGGACATGAGCGCGCGGGAGGAGTCCAGCCGCCGGTTCGTCGCCGACATGTCGCACGAGCTGCGGACCCCGCTCACCGCGATCACCGCGGTCGCCGAGGTGCTGGAGGACGAGGCCGACAGCCTCGACCCGATGATCGCGCCCGCCGTGCACCTGGTGGTCAGCGAGACCCGGCGGCTCAACGACCTGGTGGAGAACCTGATGGAGGTCACCCGTTTCGACGCGGGTACCGCCCGGCTCGTCCTCGACACGGTCGATGTCGCCGACCAGGTCACCGCCTGTATCGACGCCCGGGCCTGGCTGGACGCGGTGGATCTGGACGCCGAGCGCGGCATGATGGTCCGCCTCGATCCGCGCCGGCTCGATGTGATCCTGGCCAATCTGATCGGCAACGCGCTGAAGCACGGCGGTTCTCCGGTACGGGTCGCGGTACGGACCGAAGGCGACGAACTCGTCATCGAGGTGCGCGACCACGGCCCCGGCATTCCCGAGGACGTCCTGCCGCACGTGTTCGACCGTTTCTACAAGGCCAGTGCGTCCAGGCCGCGTTCGGAGGGCAGCGGGCTGGGTCTGTCGATCGCGATGGAGAACGCGCACATCCACGGCGGTGACATCACCGCGGCGAACTCGCCGGACGGCGACGGCGCGGTGTTCGTCCTGCGGCTGCCGCGTGATGCCGAACAGCTCACCCGCACCGCGCAGGACCACGACGCGGAGGTCCAGGACGAGGAGGGCGGCGCGACGTGATGCGCAACAACCGTGGCAGGTACCGGGCGCTCCGCTCGGCCGGGGCGCTGGCCGGAGCCGTCGTCTGTGCCGTGCTGGCCGCCGGATGCGGGATCAGGACCACCTCGGTGCCGGTCGACGCCGGGGCCGCGCCGTCGCGGGTGCCGTGTTCGATGTCCGCGGAGGACGTCAGCACAGAGGCGTTGAAGGGCATCCCGGTCCAGATCTATCTGGTCTGCGCCTCGCAACTGGTCACGGTGGACCGCACGGTGCAGATCGACGACGCGACGTCGGACCGGGTCCAGGTGGCGCAGGCGCTCCTCGACGAGCTGCAGCGGGAACCGGCCGACGACGAGCGCCAGGCCGGCTTCTCCACAACCGTGCCGGCGGCGCTCCGGATCGGCGAGGCGCGTCGGGGCGATCCGGCGGGCGCGCTGCGGCTCAGCGAGCAGCCGGAGGACCTGCCGTCGCAGGCGCTGGCGCAGATCGTGTGCACCTACGCGGAGAGCGAGTCGCTCGCCACCGACGGCACGGTGCTGCTCGGCGGACCCGGGAAGTATGCCCCGCGCGGCTATCTGTGCACCTCGGAGACGAAGGCCCGGCCGAAGTCCGTGCCGACGCTCGGCGCGCTCGAACTGCCCTGACGGCCTCCCCCGCATGTCGCTCCGCCCCCGCCCGGGTTTCTGGGGCGGGGGCGGAACCGATCCCGCCGGTGGGGGCGTCCTGGGAGGCGTGGGTCAAGGTTCGGACGGCCAGGCCGTCATCCGCTTCCGCGCGGCCGGAGGGTTCCTCCTCCTCGCGCATCTGCTACTGGTCGGGTGGCTGACTCTGCGCCCGCTGGACGTCCCGTGGGTGACAGCGGCGAACCTTCAACCGCTCGCCGGCATCAGGGCGGACCTGTCCCTCGGCCCGGCCGCGGCGGCGCACCGGATCGGTGAGGGACTGTTGTTGCTGGCACCGCTGGGGGTGCTGCTGCCGATGGCCGGGGGCCGGCTCTTCGTCTCCCCGTGGGCCTCGCTGGCGCGTACGGTCGCCGCCGGGTCGCTGATCTCGCTGACCATCGAGCTGGCGCAGACCGGGGTGCCGGGGCAGGTCGTCGATGTCGACTCGCTGCTGCTGAACACGGTCGGGGTGGCGCTGGCCCATCTGCTGGTGGTGCCGGTGTTCCGGAAGCGGCTGCGCCGCCGGAAGCAGGAGCAGCGGGTGCGGGGGGCGATTCCCCGCCCCAGGGAGGAGACCTCTCAGGGGTCGACCCCGACGATTTCCAGGGTCGGTATCGCACCGTAGAGCGACGCTTTGCCCCCGTTCGCGGAGCCACCATGGAGACATCGGGAGCACGACGGAGCTGCTCCCCAGCAAACGGTTCGCGAAGGAGCCCACCATGGCCGCACTTGCCCGCCCCCGTGACGGACGCATGATCGGCGGAGTGTGCGCAGCGCTGGCACGGCGCTTCGGCACGTCCGCCGGGACCATGCGCGTGATCTTCCTGGTCTCCTGTCTGCTGCCCGGTCCGCAGTTCCTGCTCTACCTGGCGCTGTGGCTGCTGCTGCCGGCCGAGAAGTCGTCGGCGGCCGCCTGGTAGGGGCTGTCCGGCGGATCATGGCCGGACATCCCCTCGTCCCCGGACGCACACGTGGGGCGGACACCCGGGTCGGGTG